>JAGWJK010000409.1 GCA_028865845.1 Rhizobiaceae bacterium | reverse complement strand
CTGAGGGCTTTCGGCGAACTTGCCGTGGTTCATGCTGTCGCCACTCTTGACTTTGGTCAGGTCGATGGCGGTGATGCCCGCCTGCTCAAGTTTGGAGCGATAGGGTTCTTCGGCGGGATTGATCCCGCCAAGACGCGCCACGCGCCCGGTGATGAAGCTCGATGCCGCCAATGCGCGATCGTCCTGGGAGACGAAGATCGTGAACTTCGGCTTCGGATCGCCCATTTCGACGAACTGCTTGGCGAAAACCTGAATGTCGATATCCGGTGAGGCGAGGATGACGTTATGGATCTTCGAATTCACGTGGCCATCGCGAATGCCCATCTGCCGCAGCGATTCCATCGCAAGCCATGTGCCCATGGAATGGGCGAGGATGGTGATGTCCTTGACGTTCGGATCGGAGGCCAGCGTGCGAAGCGCCTGTTCCAGCGCGGTGCGTGAATAGTTCGTGCTTTCCTTGTCGTATTCATAGGCGAAAAGCTTGGCGCGCGAAGGCCAGGTGAACAGGATCGGCGTCGCTTCCATCTTGGAATCGTGAATGATTTGCGCGAAGCGGAAAACCGAATCCTCATAGGTATTGTTGAAGCCGTGGATGAACACGATGGCGTGGCCGCCCTCAACATGCTGACGGAACCATGCGTGGCCATCGGCAACGGTTGCGAGCTGCTTCACGTGGGTGACGGCGAAATCCGTGCTGGGATTCGGCGGCAGTTTCCGAGGCCATTGCACGGTTCCTGCCGCGCGCTTGCTGTCCGGCGGTATCGAAATCCCGATATCGGTGAGATAGGGCTTGGGACTGCGCTCGCCGTTGAAAAGGGTACCGGGATTGCCGGACGGCTGGCGAGTCGTCGCGACCAGCATGTCAACCTGCGTGGTGCCGGGCACCGGCGCCGTCAGAGAAACCGGCGTCATCACACCGACCGGATGACCGCAGCTTGCGAGTGAAAGAAGAATGGCCAGCGCGCAGGCGAGCTTGAAACGCAGATCGGCTCGGGGCATGGGCATTCCCTTGTCGCTTTCGTCGGTGGCGCCACCTTAGGCAAGGCGCGGGTAAACGCAAGTACGTAACGGTAAATCGGTATCGCGTTTACACAGTGCCGCCGCCGTCGTCTGCCAGAGCGGCGCGTCGCCTCCAGGCATGCAAACAAAGCGACCCGCCGGAGCGGGTCGAAGTCAGGAGCATTCCTTTCAGGGGAATGGACAGTGCCATCCCAGAGTAGGGGTTTATCAGCGAATATGAAAGTACGTTACGGTAAATGAAGCGTATTTAAAGCCTGCAGGCGATCCCGATAGGCTACAGATTCCTCTCAATCGCTGTCGCGCGGGTCTGCCGGAGTAAGCTGCACCGCCGCCACCTGCGCGGCTCGCATGAATGCCTTGCGCGCAGCTTCCGGCGTCTCGCGGCCTTCGTAAACTTCCAGGAAGATGCGCAAGGCCTCATCGAAGGCGCTGCCATGGTCGCGTGGCCAATGTTCCATCAGGCAATCCGCGGCCTGTCGCGTGTTGGAAATAACAACCCGCCCAATATCAGGAAGATCAGCGCTGACAGGTTCGTCCCAATTTCTATCGTACATTCCTAAATTATCCATCAGGAATACTTGGATACGATCAAACACTATACCCAAAACTACAGCAACGAGGCCGTCTAGTCTACAGTCGGGCGTCGTATCGGGGTGAAACCCACTTCCAGACACAGGCGCAGACGTTCAGTTCCACTCCTGTATTTCAACGCCAATATGAGGTCATGATCGGGATCATCGGCATCTCGGCTCTATCTGCCGGCTGGACGCCGGACAAAGGCATCATATGTTTAATCAGGTTCTTATCACTTTCCGCTGCAACGAGGCAGCCAGACAGAGGTTCCGACAATGAAGCGATTTCTATTGATTGCGGTTCTTGCCATACCTGCTTCGGATGCCCTGGCGATATCACGCTACGATACGGCAGGCATGAGCTGCGCTGCGGTGCAGGCCCACGTTGCGCAGGAGGGAGCGGTGGTGTTGCGCTATCCGTCGCGGGGAGGCGGGACAACGCTCTACGATCGCTATGTGCGGGACGCCTCGCAGTGCGGCGGGTTCAGCGAAACGGTACAAACCTCGGTGCCAACCCGCGACGGCAGTTGCTCGGTCAAGGTCTGCCACCGTTTCACAGGAGGAAGCAACCGCTGAGGCGTCGCAGTTGCCGACTGAGGCGAAGTACGCGCGGAGGATATCCCGACGAGTGGCCTGATGCTTTCATTCTACCTTTTGACGCCGCTCGAATTTCTGCACCGACGCGTTGGCACCTGCTGGTCAGCCCAGAGTAAGGCCCGTTTGCTCTATTCAGACGGTTTCCGAAACTCGTTTGCATTGTCCATGTTTGAAAGCCGATTTGCATGAATCAGTGGTCAGCCTACCCTTCGCACGACGCGACAGCGCTTCCTTCGATCCTCAGCGAAGCTGCTGACCTGATCGGCGCAGGCAATTCAAACGGCGCCATTGCGGTACTTTTGTCGGCGCGGCAGCTTGTCAGCTCAGAGCCCGTCGCGTGCAACACGCTGGCATTTCTCCTTCTCCAGGTCGGAAGGCCGCAGGACGCCATCCCGTGGTTCGATGCAGCGCTCGCGCTCAAGCCTGATTACGCCCACGCGATCGGCGGTCTCGGCATGGCATGTCAGGCTGCCGGGGATTTCGTGCGGGCATTGCAATGCTATGCCAAGGTGCTTGCCCGGCAGCCGGATGATGCAAAATCCTGGTATCATCAGGGAGTGGCGCTCGCGAAGTTGGGGCGGTCGGGCGAAGCGCTGCTCAGTCTCGACCGGGCAATCGCGCTCAAGGCCGACTATGGTCTCGCTTTTGCAAAGCGCGGCCAGGTGCTGGAATTGCTCGGCGATTTCCAGGGCGCAACGGTGTCCGCAGCACGTGGCTGCCAGCTCTCGCCCGGCGAGGTCTCCTCATGGCTGCTGCTCGGCGATCTCTTACAGAAATACGGTAACGTCGAGCAGGCCATTGCGGCCTACGACAAGGGATTGGCGCTCTCTCCAAACGACTTCTATTGTCTTTGCAACAAGGCGCAGGCGTTGAAGCTGGCAAAGCGCCCGCAGGAGGCAATGATCTGTGCACGCCAGGCATCGCAGGCCGAGCCGACCAATCGCGAAGCGCTGCTGCTCTGCGGCAATCTCGAACTTGAGCTCGGTAATCTCGACGCGGCCCGCCTCTACTTTCTGGCGCTTGCCCGCATGGGCATTGCCCGCACCCATCCTTCGGCGGTTCAACCGGCGAAATTCCGCGCGCTGATGCTGTTCTCGCCGGCCGCCGGCAACACGCCTTACGAAGACCTGATCAAGGACAGCCGTTTCGATGCCGATATGCTGATTGTCCTGCCGGAGCATCGTTATGACCCCGAGCCGTTGCGTGCCGGTGCCGATGTCGTCGTCAATCTGGTTTCGGAGGCCGATCTCGGGCTCGACGTGATTTCCTCTGTCGTCGATCTTGTCGACGCGCTTCGCAAGCCGGTCATCAATCATCCGCGGCTGATCCTCGAGACGGATCGCGAAACCGTCGCGCGTCGTCTTGCCGGCATTTCTGGCGCCGTGATGCCGATAACCATCCGGATCGAGGCGACCGAACTGCTGAAGCGACTGCGCGCCGGCGAGACCGTTCCCTTTCCGCTGATCGTTCGTCACGCGGGCACGCATGGCGGAGAGATGATGGAACTGGTGTCATCGATGGAAAGCCTGCTCCAGTTTGCCGATGAGGCTGGAGACCAGGCACTCTATCTCACCGATTTCGTCGATTACAGCTCTCCGGACGGGCTTTTCCGCAAATACCGCTTCGTCTTCGTCGGCGACGAGATTCTTCCGTATCATCTCGCGATCGGCGATGGCTGGAAGGTCCATCACGCGTCGACGCGGATGGCGGAAGTCGAATGGATGCGCAACGAGGAGCGCGCCTTCCTGAACGAGCCGCACCGCGTTTTCGGAGCACCCGCGATGGTGGCTTTGGACGCCATCCGGCGTGAGATCGGCCTCGATTATTTCGGCATAGACTGCGCCGTCGATTCACAGGGCAGGGTCGTGGTATTCGAAGTCAACGCTTCGATGCTCATCCATCTTCACAATGAAGGGTTTGAATACAAGACGCCGCATGTCATGAGAATCAAGAGCGCTTTTGAGCGCCTGCTGGAGCGCCGGTCGAAGGATGCGGGTTAATCGAAGCCTGTCCTCCGTCGACGGACACGGCCGATGCTGGCGCCTCATAGCGGCAGAACCAACATGTCGGAAACAGGAATAAGCGGATATGAGACCCGAAGTCATTTGCCTGATGATAACCTCGCCGGATGGAAGCCTGCATCCCAGCCGCTGGACCAGAAGCCCGAACGGCACGCGATCCGACTGGTCGGCGCTCTACGAGAAGGTCCATAAGGACCACGATGCAAATGCGTGGATGGTCGGCCGCGTCACCATGGCCGAAATCTCGAAGGCGGGGCCTCATGAGCCTGCCGGACCGCACGGCGTCGTGCGGCCGCACCATTTCGCCAAACCCGACGCGACGAGCTACGCGATCGCGCTGGATCCCTCCGGCAAGCTGCATTTCGCCGGACCCGAGCTTTATGGCGACCATGTCGTCGTGCTGCTCGGATCGGACGTGCCGGACAGTCATCTGGCGGAGCTGGCCGCGGACGGTGTTTCCTACGTCGTATCCGGACAGAAAGACATGGATGTCGGCGCCATGCTCGAATTGCTCGGGAAGGAGCTGGGTATCCGGCGGATACTTCTTGAAGGCGGAGCCAATGTGAATGGCTCGATGATGGCCGCTGGTCTCGTCGACGAGCTCAGCCTGATCGTCGCGCCCGCGCTTGAGGCAAGAAAAGGCAGCGACAGGATCGTCGAATTCGGTGAGGAAGGTCTGGCGGGCAAGGTCGAACTTTCGCTGATTTCGTGCGAGCCGTTAAGCCATGGCGCACTGCATCTTCGCTACGCGGTTCAAAGGTCGAGCTGATCGGGCACAGACGTCCTTGGCCGGAACAAGTTGCTGTTCCGGCCATTATTGATCGATGAAGTCAGTCCTTTCGACCACGATATTCGCTGTCTTTCTCTCCTTTGGCGTTGCCGGTGCCCAGGAGCTTCGGCCCGAGGCCGTCAACAGCGCCTCTATGA
>JAGWJK010000408.1 GCA_028865845.1 Rhizobiaceae bacterium | reverse complement strand
AAGAATGCGCTTTACACGGACACCGGTTTTCAACTACCGGTAGACTCTCAGGTTCCAGCTCTGACGGCTGGTGTTAAGGTTCAAGTATCCTGGCAGGATTCGCAAGGCATGAATGTGTCGCATCCGGCTTGGATTACGAGGTGAAAGTTTACGAGATACCCAGGTGAGGCACCATCCCTACCCCCGGCGCCGCCTCACCTGGGTGCCTTTGCAATAGACGTTTGATTTTTGGGCCCCACCCTGCGTCATCAAACGGCTGCAAAGCGCAAGAAGGCAGGAGCGCCCCCAGCTCCTGCCTTCTTTATTTGTGCCGATGGTGGCGCGAAGGGCGCGACAATGAAGCGCCTGCGCCACCATCGAGCACCCGATTTTATTTTATCCGTGGATATATTAGACTGGCGCGGCCTTCCGTTGCGGAAGGTAAATGCGATTGACAACAAATATTGCCATAGCAATGACATTTGCGATCCGCTGGAAAAATTTTCATGGCACTTACTGCAGAAAACCTTGGCTCTAATCTTAATTTCTTGATGTCTGTTCTCGGCTATGCGCGCACCATGGTCACCGCTTACACCGAAAACCCGCGCATGAGCTCCGTCTTCGCTTCTCAGCAGCGCTGGTTGATGGCGCAGGCAGGCTACGCCCTGCATTTTCGCGCTACCGGCCACGAGCAACAGGGTCTTTATGCCCGCCGCTTCGTCGACTACGTTCTCAAGCATGAAATCGCCAGCCACAATACGGCGGTGAATTTCATCCAGGAAATGCTGGCCTATCGCTATATGCGCTATATTCCCGACCCGGCCGGCCGGCGCACTCGCCCGCTGGAGCCGACGGAAATAGCCACAGAGCAGTTCGTGAAGTGGTTCTATACCCATCTCTTGCTGCTGGATGGCGTTGACGGCGGCGCGCGCATGCCAACGTTCATGGACAGACCGGAAATTTTCGCAACGCTCCAGCCGATGATCGCGACGGCCATCATCACCAACAATCGCGTTCGCCACCCCGGAGAGACCTTCGATCTCTTCACCTGGGCGAATTCCGGCGGCGTGGTGATGGATTATCTCATTTCCCGCCTCGATACAGTGGACCTCTCCGTGGAGAGGAGTGTCATCGGACCGATTTCGTTCGGCGAACTCTGCGACAGCTTCCTGATTTCTAGAACCAACCTGAAGCGGCTCATGAACAAGGCGTCGCAGATGCAGAGCGTCGGCTGGACGGGTGCTGCCGGCAAGAGCGATTTCTGGATATCGCGCAGCTTCATCCGGGAGTATTGGGATTATCAGGCCGAAAAATTCGCGATCATTGCCGCAGCCTGGGAGGAAATCTTCGGCGCGCAGCCGGAGCCCGCGCCGAAGCCTGAACTTATTTCAGCAGTTCTTTAAGGATCGCCGAAGCCTTGGCGAAATCCATCTGGCCGGCATAGCGCTCGCGCAGCGCCGCGACGCACTTGCCCATGTCCTTCAGGCCTTGCGCGCCGAGTTCGGCCACGACAGCAGCACAGATGCTGCGCACTTCGTCTTCGGAAAGCTGCGCCGGCATGAAGCCCTGGATGGTGGCGATTTCCTCACGTTCCTTGTCCGCCAGCTCGGGACGGCCGCCATCAACGTAGATCTTGGCCGACTCCTCGCGCTGCTTGATCATCTTGGCAAGCAACTGAAGGATCTCGTCGTCGCTCGACTGTTCCTTGCCGAGACCGCGGTTGGCGATGTCCTTGTCCTTGATCGCGGCGAGGATCAGGCGCACGGTCGAAAGCCGCGCCGTGTCCTTTGCCTTCATGGCGTCCTTCTGGGCATTGGAAAGCGTTTCGCGGATCATTATCTCTACTCCTTGAAGGGTCCGGCACGATAATCCGGCTCCTATTTATTGTGCCAGTCTCATAGACCATGACGGGTGTTCAATGCAATTGCGCAGGAGCGACCGAAAGCCCGTCAATTCGTGAGCATTGGGCGATATGCGGATTGACCGGCGGGCCTTGTTTGGCTATGTCCGGCATCTGCACACAAATTGACATAAATGTCCCGAGCCGCGACCGATGTCGCCGGCTCCGATCTGCGACAAACATGGCGACGCGCCGGGCCTTTTCAAGGCAGCGACGTCTGCCGGAAACGGGATGACAATGACCGCCACAGCCCCATGGACCACCGAGAAGCCGACCGCCCTCCTCGTTCTTGCCGACGGCACCGTGATCGAAGGCAAGGGTATCGGCGCGACCGGCAAGGTCCAGGCCGAAGTCTGCTTTAATACGGCCCTGACCGGCTACGAGGAAATCCTCACCGACCCCTCCTATCTCGGCCAGATCGTAACCTTCACCTTTCCGCATATCGGCAATGTCGGTACCAATGAAGAAGACATCGAAGATCTGACGCCTGCCGCCCGGCACGGCGCGGTCGGCGTCATCTTCAAGGCCGAGATCACCGACCCCTCCAACTATCGCGCGGCAAAGAACCTCGACCAGTGGCTGAAGGCGCGCGGCATCATCGGCATGTGCGGCATCGACACGCGCGCTCTGACCGCCTGGATCCGCGAAAACGGCATGCCGAATGCGGTGATCGCCCATGACCCGAACGGCGTCTTCGATATCGAACAGCTGAAAGCGGACGCAAAGGCGTGGAGCGGCCTCGAAGGCCTCGATCTCGCCAAGGTCGCCTCCTCCGGCCAGTCCTCGCAATGGTCGCAGACTCCCTGGGTCTGGGACGAAGGCTATGGCGAACTCAATCCTGACGACGCCAAATATCACGTCGTCTGCCTCGACTACGGCGTCAAGCGCAACATCCTGCGCCTGTTCAGCGGTCTCGACTGCAAGGTCACTGTGCTGCCGGCAACCGCCTCGACCGACGACGTGCTGGCGCTGAAGCCGGACGGCATTTTCCTGTCGAACGGCCCTGGCGATCCGGCAGCGACCGGAGAATACGCCGTGCCCGTCATCAAGGACCTGCTGAAGACGGAGATTCCGTTGTTCGGCATCTGCCTCGGTCACCAGATGCTCGGCCTCGCGCTTGGCGCGACCACTGCCAAGATGCATCAGGGTCACCACGGCGCCAACCATCCGGTGAAGGATCACACGACCGGCAAGGTCGAGATCGTTTCGATGAACCATGGCTTCGCAGTCGACGCGAGCACGCTGCCAGAAGGTGTTGAAGAGACTCACGTTTCCCTCTTCGATGGCAGCAATTGCGGCTTGCGCGTCTCCGGCAAGCCGGTCTTCTCGGTGCAGCATCACCCGGAAGCTTCTCCGGGCCCGCAGGACAGCCACTATCTCTTCCGCCGCTTCGTCAATCTCGTGCGCGAAAAGAAGGGCGAACCGGCTCTGGCGGAACGCGCCTAAAGCAGTTCCAGAAAATGTGCGCAGCGGTTCTCAGCTTCCGTGAAAAGCCGAACCGCTCTTAGCGCTCTCGCCGACATCAAAACGAAAGACCCGGATTGGCCGCCAATCCGGGTCTTTTGCTTTCAGGTGCTTCGATAGCGGAGAGCAAATCACGCGTGGGCGCGACGCGCCTTCACCTCGGCAAGCTCGCTCATCATGATTTCCTGTAGGAACTCAAAGTCGCTCTCGCCGAAACGAACCAAACCAGTCCTGAGGCTATAGCCCCAGTTCTTGTTTTGCGTGAAATCCAGCCAATCGAGTAGAGGCCGGATCGATTGTTCCGGAGCGTCGAGCCAATCGACGTCGCGGCGATAGGCTTGGTACGCGCCCATTTCGCCGCGGTAGGGTTCGCCATTGCGGACATAACCGATTGCCGTGAAACTCTGAAAGCCGTCCTTTTCGCCCATCCGCACGGAAGGCGAATAGTAGACGATGCCGTCACCCGGCTTGACGCGCTTCAAAGGCGCAAGCTTGCCGTGATTGACCTGCATGAACCCTTCTCTCCGGCCGCGTCGGACGTGCTCGGCGCAGGCGACGGCCAGCCAATAAGACTTGGCCACGGGCTGTTCCTGCCGACGCAGGCTGCCGGGGCGGGCGAACATCTGCAGCACTCCGCCGTCGCTGTTTCCGTTTAACGTGAAGAATGCCTGCTGCTCTGTAGCTTCGATCGTCATGGTCATCTCCCGTACTTGGTATGACACCAATATACCGAACCATGCTGTCAATTTTTGTCAGCAGTCACGCCGATCGAAGACAGAAAATCGGCCGGCCTCAGCCGGCCAATTTCTCCGAGCGCATCAACACGTAGAACCGTGCACAAAGCATGGTCGCCGCCGAGGCGAGACCGATGAGGAAACCGAACCAGATGCCGATGCCGCCGAAGCCGAGCGGGAAGGCAAAAAGCCACGCGAGAAAGAAGCCGATCGGCCAATAGGCGATGAGCGCCATGATCATCGGCACACGCGCGTCCTTGAGACCCCGCAGCAAGCCGCTGGCGATGGACTGCAGCCCGTCGACGAGCTGAAACAGGCCGGCCACGACGATGAGCGGCGCCGCATAGGCAAGCACCTGCGGCGCGTCGGCCGAGGTGACATCGAGGAACCAGCTTCCGAGCCACGCAGGCACCGTCGCGAATATGGTGCTGCCGACGATCGAGAGCGTGCTGGAGACGATCAGAACCACGATCGCCGCCCGCTTGAGGGCAAGATGATCGCCCTGCCCGTGTGCGACACCAACGCGCACGGTCGCGGCTTGGCTGAGCCCGAGCGGGATCATGAAGGCGATCGAGGCCCATTGCAGCGCGATGCCGTGAGCAGCAAGCTCGATCGTGCCGATCTGGCCCATCAGCAGCGATGCCGCCGTAAACAGGCTGACCTCCGCCAAGACGGTGACGCCGATCGGCAGCCCGAGACGGACGACTTCCCAGAGCGCATGCCAATCCGGCCGCCAGAAGCGCACGAATATCTCCAGGCGTCGGGTGTCTTCCCGGCTCTGAACATAACCGACGATGAACAGGAAGCCCGCCGTCTGAACGGCAACCGACACCATCGCCGCGCCGCGCAAGCCAAGAGCCGGCATGCCGAAATGGCCGAGGACGAAACAATAGGCAAGCAGCGCGTTCATCGTCAGCATGGCGATGGTGACATAGAGAATGACACCCGCCCGGCCGATCGCGCTCACCAGGGCGCGCAGGACGTTATACAGCAGCCCGGGCAGTACTGCGAAATGACCGATGGCGATATAGTCGCTGGCAAGCCTCGCCACATCGGGCTTCTGTCCGGCG
>JAGWJK010000407.1 GCA_028865845.1 Rhizobiaceae bacterium | reverse complement strand
CATTGCGCTGACCAAGGGGCTGAAGAGCTATGCTGAGATGACTCAGAACAAGCGTGCGGCGGCGATCACCACCGACGACGTGATGATCTCCGGCGTCGGCATGCTGTCGGTCTTCATCCGCGAGCCGGAATTCGTCGGCCAGACGAAAGACAAGCTGGCAAGCGTCGAGGCGCAGCGTATCGTCGAAAACGCCTTGCGCGATCCCTTCGACCACTATCTGACCGACAATCCGGCTGAAGCCGAGAAGCTGCTCGATTGGGTAATCGAGCGTGCGGAAGAACGCCTGCGCCGCCGCAAGGAAAAGGAAGTCAACCGCAAGACCGCCGTGCGCAAGCTGCGCCTGCCCGGCAAACTTGCCGATTGTTCGCAGAACACCGCCGAGGGTGCCGAACTGTTCCTGGTCGAAGGTGACTCGGCAGGCGGTTCGGCCAAACAGGCGCGCAACCGCATGAATCAGGCAATTCTGCCGCTGCGTGGCAAGATCCTCAACGTCGCCAGCGCCGGCCGCGAAAAGCTCTCGGCCAACCAGCAGATCGCCGATCTCATCCAGGCGCTCGGCTGCGGCACGCGCTCGAAATATCGCGAGGAAGACTTGCGCTATCAACGTATCGTAGTCATGACCGATGCCGATGTCGACGGTGCCCACATCGCCTCGCTGCTGATCACCTTCTTCTACCAGGAGATGCCGGAGCTCGTTCGCGGCGGCCATCTCTTCCTCGCCGTGCCGCCGCTCTACAAGATCACGCAGGGAACGAAATCGATCTATGCCCGTGACGACGCGCACCGGCTGGAACTGATGGAAACCGAGTTCAAGGGCAAGGGCAAGATCGAGATCAGCCGCTTCAAAGGTCTCGGCGAGATGCTGCCGGCGCAGCTGAAGGAAACCACCATGGACCCGACGAAGCGCACGCTTCTGCGCGTCGAGATCGACGAGGTCGATTTTGAAGGCACGCGCGATGCGGTCGACAATCTGATGGGGACCAAGGCCGACGCCCGCTTCCGCTTCATCCAGGAGCGCGCCGCCTTCGCGGAAAATCTCGATATCTGAGAGATGTCGGTCGAACGGCCGACCTCCCGATCCGCGGTTGATCTTTTTTACAGGTTTGACTGCCATCCGTTACGAAAGCGTCACGGGCTGATGCGTAGATGCGGCATCTTCGCGAACGCTGGAAGTGACGAGATCGCCATGTTGAAGCCTCTGTTGATGACTGCCGCCGCCATTCTTCTCGGTTCCACAGCCGCTAGGGCTCTCGACATCGGTTCGACGATCGACGTCCCCTGCCCGTTTGGGGATTGCAAGGCCGGCATCAGCCTTTCCTATCTGGGCGAATACGATATACCGACGGGCTTCATGGAAAACGGCGTCGAAGTCGGCGGTCTGTCGGGCATCGATTTCGATCCGTCGACCGGTCACTACATTTCCATCAGCGACGACCGCTCGGAAAAGGCGCCCGCTCGTTTTTACGATCTCGATATCGATGTCAGTGCTGCCGGCCTCAAGGGCGTCACCGTTCTCGATCACGTGACGCTGAAGGACAAGAACGGTCAGCCCTTTGCCTTCCGCACTGTCGATGCCGAATCGATCCGCATTGGCAAGGACGGCATTTATTGGAGCAGTGAAGGCGACGGCAAGGCGCTGTTGCCGCCCTTCGTGCGCGTCACCAACCGCGACGGCAGCTTTGTCCGCGAGTTGCCGCTGCCTTCAGGCTTTGCGCCGACGGCCGACAAGAGCACGGGCATTCGCGACAACCTCGCCTTCGAGGATCTGACCTTCCTTTCCGGTGGCGATCTCCTCGTCGGGCTTGAATCGGCGCTCTACCAGGATGGCCCGATGACGACGCTCACCAATGGTGCCCTCGCCCGTCTTATCCGTTACGACGCGACGTCGGGCGAGCAGAAGGCACAGTATGTCTACCCGGTTTCGCCGATCCCGCAGGCGCCCGCCAAGGCCGGCGGCTGGAGCGATTTCGGCATGTCGGAAATCCTGGCGCTCGACGACAGGCATGTGCTTTCCATCGAGCGCGGCTACGCTCAGGACGTCGGCAACTCCGCGGTCATCAACATGTTCGATCTCGACGGTGCTACGGACGTTTCCGCCATCCCGTCGCTCGCAAAGACCGACCAGCGCATCGTTCCAGTGCGCAAGGTTCAGGTTATGGATCTGAGAGCGCTCGGTCTTTCTCCTGACAATGTCGAGGGCGTGACTTTCGGCAAGGCCAAGGACGGCACCGATGTGCTGATCTTCGTTGCCGATAACAATTTCAATCCGACGCAGAAGACCCAGTTCCTGGCATTCAAGGTCGTTCGCCGCCCTTCATAAAGAAAGGGCGTTACCCGCCTCGGTAGTCTTTTTGCTGACATAGCGACAGTTTATATAGGCTTTCCGGTGGTATCCCTTGAATCGGCCCAGATCATACCCCATAACCGGTTGGTCTAATAAGAAGAGTGAAAATAAGTCCGGTGGGTGTATTCGAACGTCATAAGCCGAAAGAGCCGCGGTGGCTGGGGCCAAGCGCCCCCACGCGCATGGCTCTTATTCCCTCTATCTCTGCGGCGCGCTGGCTGCTGATCCTGATTGCCGCCGCCGGCATTTATTTCTTCTACGGCTTCCTCGTGCCCGTGCTTGCGGCGGGCGTGATCGGTTTCGCCACCTGGCCGCTTTACAACGAGCTGTTGCGCCGCGTCGGCGGCAATACGACCCTTGCCGCGACGATTGCCATCGGCTTCATCGTTGCTTTCCTGGTGCTTCCGATCGTGCTTTCGGCATTTTACATGGCTGGTGAAGTCCGCGATTGGTTTACCTGGGCAGTGCATGTCAACCGCGACGGCGCACCTCCGCCAACCTGGATTCTGGCGCTGCCGGTGATCGGCGATTGGCTCGGTGACCAGTGGACGCAATATGTGGGCAGCCCCGGCGCGATGGGCGAACTGGCGCAGCTCGTCAGCGGCGCGCACATAGGCAATATCTACCGGGCAGTGCTTGCGGCCGGCGGCGGCGCATTTCACGTTATCCTGACGCTGCTGTTTATGCTGATCGCCCTGTTCTTCGTCTACCGCGATGGCGCTACGTTCGTGCGTCAGGTCGACCTGCTCGGCGAGCGAATCCTGCCGCATCGCTGGGAGCGGATTTCTCGCGTCGTTCCAGCCACCATCAGTTCGACCGTCATGGGAATGACGCTGATCGCCATCGGCGAAGGTGTCGTGCTCGGCATCGCCTATTGGATCGCCGGCGCGCCTTCCGCTGTCACGCTCGGCGTGCTCACCGGCGTCATGGCGCTGGTTCCCGGCGGCGCGCCGCTCTCCATGTCGCTCGTCTCGATCTACCTGGTTGCCAGCGGTTCGCATTGGGCTGGCATCGGCCTCTTCATCTGGGGAACGGTAGAGCTCTTCGTCGTCGACAAGACGCTGCGTCCGAAGCTGGTCGGCGGTCCGATCAAGCTTCCCTTCCTGCCGACCTTTTTCGGCCTGGTCGGTGGCGTGAAGACCATGGGCTTTCTCGGGCTCTTCATCGGGCCGGTGCTGATGGCCATCATCGTTGCCATCTGGCGCGAATGGATCCGTGAAGCGGAAATCGCGGAGGACCATGCGCTGCAGGAGCCCGAACTGCAGCTGCACGTTCGGGATGTTTCCGAAGGCTGATCAGATCAGGCTATCGAGATAACTTCTTTTCCATGAAGAGACTGAGCGGATCAGGCTTGTATTCGCCGAAGGCGTCGATGTCGACGTAGCCGAGCTTGTGGTAGAGGCCTATCGCTTCGGGCTGATATATCCCGGTCTCCAACCTGACGGCTGTCAGCTTCTTTTCGACCGCCTTCTCCTCGAGCACTTCCATCAGTTTGAGGGCGGCCTTCTGTCCCCTGGCGGCGGGATCAACGAACATGCGCTTGATCTCCGCCGTGCCATCGCCTGCCTCGACCAGCGCGCAGCAGCCGATGATATCGCCAGCAAGCCGCGCCACCCAGAACGTCACTTCGGGTTCTTCGAGAGACGTCAGATCGAGAATATGGTTGCTGTCCGCCGGATAGAGCGATTCCGCATAGGCGCTCGACATGTCGAGAAGACGGATGACACCGTCTTGGCGCGGCGACTCAATGGCAATGGTCAGCAAGGATTCTGTCCTGAAAGCTTCGAGAGCCGAGCAGTATCACGCTGCAGCGAGTGCGGCCAGAGATGCGAACGAACGCGCCACCTGCCGCCGCTCGGCATTGGCAAGCTTTTCGACCATGTCCAGCAGTTCCACCGTCGCACCAGGCGACTGTTCCGTCGCGCGGAACTTGCGCGTCAGCCGCGCCGAAACGTTTTCGAGCATGGTATGACCGCCGGCGCGAGACGCCTCACGCCAGATGAGTGTGGCCTCGACGAAAACGACGCTGATATCGCGCGGCAGGCCAGCGGATTCATAAAGCGCACGAACCGCGTAGACGCGGCCGGTCGAAAGGATCGAACGGACCCGGCGCTCATCAACGCCGGAGAGGTTGGTAACCGCGTTGGCGAAGAAATCCACCTTGCCCGAGCAAAGCGCGTGCATCAGGAAGGCCGGCGTCAGCCAGCCCGACTGGCGGAGGTGCTCCACAAGGGTCGGGATATCCTCGTGCTCCACAGTGCCGGCAATCGAGACCGTTGCCGCCTCGCTGGCCTCGCGGGTGATGTGCTGCAGTCGGCCGTTGCCAATGGTTGCCTGGATCAGGCCCGAACCCGCCAGTGCCGCACCGACATGGCGCATCAGCAGATGGCGGACGTCGCAAGGCAGGAGGTCGCGGGCCAGCAGCTGGCCACGTATCTCAGCATGATCGCCATGAAGTTCGGCAATGCGTTTCAACGTAGAGCGCGAGAGCGCCGCACCGTCGTTTTCCAGCAGGCAAAGAATTTCGGTCTCGCCGCCGATTTCAGCAAGAGCCGCAGCCACCGGCCGCGAAACGCTTCCGCGCGACGAAATCAGAATACGCGTGACATTGCTGCCCCGGGCCGTGAGGTCGACCAGATCGGCATCGGTGAAGACAGGCGAAAACAGAAGAACGTGGCTTGCGATCTCCGGCTGATCTTCGGCGAGCGACAACACGACATTTCGTGGCGCATCTACCGATCGGGCAAGCGCCTCGGCAAGCGACAGCCGTACGCGCGGCGACGGATCATCGAGAAGATAGGTCATCGCCATTT
>JAGWJK010000406.1 GCA_028865845.1 Rhizobiaceae bacterium | reverse complement strand
AAGCCGGCCGTGGTTTCGCCGTCGTCGCTCAGGAAGTGCGCGGGTTGGCACAGCGCTCGGCAGATGCCGCAAAGGAAATCAAGAGCCTGATTTCCACCTCTTCCGCCCAGGTTAAGCAGGGTGTCGATCTCGTCACCGCATCCGGCAAATCCCTCGACGAAATTGTCGTCGAAGTCGAACAGATGAGCATATTCGTGAACTCGATCACCACGAGCACGAAGGAACAGGCCATCAGCCTCAAGGAAGTCGCCTCGTCCGCCGATGAGATGGACAAGGTGACGCAACAGAATGCGGCCATGGTCGAGGAAACCACGGCTGCGGCCCAGAGCCTGAGCAAGGAGACCGATAACCTGTCGCAGCTGATGGAGCGCTTCAAAACCATGGGAAGCGCGCCGATCAGGAAGCGCGAGACCACGGTGCCGGAAGCTCGCCCGGCTGCCCCGGTTCGCCAGGCGCCGCGCATTGCCTCGGTCAAGCGCGCCGGCAATGCCGCCCTCGCGGTTGCCGCCGACGACTGGGAAGAGTTCTGAGCATCGATACCGGGAGCCCTCGGCGGGCTCCAGGTATCAGTTGTCTCGGGCCGAAGCGGATTCAAGCCCAATCGGTGCCCCAAACGATCTCATGAAAGACGCGGCCCCAGGCCGCGCCTTTCTTTTTGTCGGCTACCTATGGGCATTTAAAAGCAGGAGGCATTGGTCGACGCTCGCCTCCCCCTTGCCGACGATCCGCCCGCGCACGAGAATTTGACGACGGGCGCTGGAAAAGCGCTTGATTTGCCGGCTTCGACATCAAATTCTTCTTGGTACCGAGCGCGGATAAGTCGCCTCCTCGACAACACTTCTCGCATCATCCGAAGCGCGCCACTTGGCGCGCCGGTCTTCCGGCACATATTCGTCCACGAGCTGAAAACCATCCAACAACGGGAGCCGCACTGTCCGACAATGCAGCCTTGACGGCATTTGCTGAACCAACCGTCCTCAACGAAAACGAATGGGATTTGAGATGTCACAGACTGTTGCCGAATTCATGGTCGATACCCTGAAGCAAGCTGGCGTGAAACGCATATTCGGGATCGTCGGGGATTCCCTCAACGGTTTTACGGATGCGCTGCACAAGAAGGGCGGCATTGATTGGGTCCACATGCGCAACGAAGAGGCCGGCGCGTTCGCGGCAGGCGCCGAAGCGCATTTGACGGGCGAGCTCGCCGTGTGCGCGGGCAGCTGCGGCCCTGGCAATCTTCATCTCATCAACGGACTTTTCGACTGCCATCGCTCTCGGGTTCCGGTCGTGGCCATCGCTGCACACATCCCGTCCAGCGAAATCGGCATCGACTATTTCCAGGCCACCCATCCGGAAATCCTTTTCAAGGAATGCAGCCACTACGTCGAGCTGGTGTCGAAGGCATCGCAGATGCCGCAGATCCTCGAACGCGCCGTCCGCACCGCCATTGCCCGCAAAGGCGTCGCTGTCGTTGTGGTATCCGGTGACATCGCCCTGGAGACGATCAACGCCAAGGTCCCGTCTTTCGTAAAGCCGCGACAGCCGGTCGTCGTGCCGGCCGACAACGATCTGGACAGTCTGGCGGCTCTTTTGAATGGCGGTAAGAACGTCACGATGTTGTGCGGAGCCGGATGTGCCGGGGCGCATGCGGAAATATTGGAACTTGCCAAAAAGCTGAAGGCGCCCGTCGTCCATCCCCTGCGCGGCAAGGAGCATGTCGAGTTCGACAATCCCTACGATGTCGGGATGACGGGTCTCATTGGCTTCGCCTCCGGCTACTATGCAATGGAGAGCTGCGATACGCTGTTGATGCTCGGAACGGACTTTCCCTATCGGCAATTTTATCCGCAAAATGCCAGGATCGCCCAGATCGACATACGCCCCGAGGCATTGGGCAACCGGTGCCCGCTGGACATCGGCCTCATTGGCGACGTCAAGGCGACATTGCAAGCGCTGCTGCCGCGGCTCGATGAAAAGAGCGACGACAGGCATCTGAACAGCGCGGTCGAAAACTACGGCAAGGCCCGCAAAGGCTTGGACGATCTCGCGGAAAGCAGCCCGAACAGCGAAGTGATCCACCCGCAATATGTCTCTCGGCTGGTCAACGAGCTTGCAAACGACGATGCGATCTTCACCTGCGATGTCGGAACACCGACGGCCTGGGCGGCACGATATCTGAAGATGAACGGCAAGCGCCGCCTCATCGGATCGTTCAATCACGGCTCGATGGCCAATGCGATGCCGCAGGCGATCGGCGCGCAGGCCGCTTATCCCGGCCGGCAAGTGATTTCGATGTCCGGCGACGGCGGCTTTGCGATGATGATGGGCGATTTCCTGACGCTTGGCCAAGTCGGGCTGCCGGTGAAGATCGTGGTGCTGAACAACGGCACTCTCGGCTTTGTCGAGCTGGAGATGAAGGCGACCGGCTTCCTCGACCACGATGTTGAACTTAAGAATCCCAATTTTGCCGCCATGGCCGAGGCCGTCGGTGTCAAGGGTTTTCGCGTCGAGCGTCCGGGCGATTTGAAGGAGGCATTGACGGCCGCTTTCGCGCATCCCGGACCGGCTTTGGTGGATGTCATAAGCGCCCGCCAGGAGTTGATCATGCCGCCGAAGACCAACGTCGAGGAAGCCAAGAAATTCGGCCTCTTCATGCTGAAAGCGGTCATCGACGGTCGCGGGCGTCAGTTGGTGGATCTGGCCAAGGTCAATCTGCTGCGCTAACAATTCACCTGACAATGCCGACGGTGCCGATGTGACGGCCCGTCGGCACTGGAATAAGAGGATCTGAGCATGGGCGTTCGGCCGCCGCAATCATTGCGGCAACCTCATTCGGTCGATAACGAATTCAACGTTCTCGAATATGAGCTGCTGGCGGAGCGGGCCAGCTCGCTTGGACGCCACGGGCTGAAGGTCGAAACCGCGCTCGCGAAGCTGCAGGCCTGGGATGCCGGTCGCCATGACGCCGCCGAGCGAGACCGACGCATCAATGAGGCATCCGATGCCGTCTGGGCTTTCTTCATCCAGCGCGAAATCTGCGGCCTGCGAAACAATCGCGAACTGATCCAGCGCTATGCGATTCCGGGCGAGGTGCTTGCCAGGTTCGGCGTCGTGCGCAAATAGCGCCGCCGAAGAGCCATCCTAAATCTTGAAACGGCCGGGAACACACCCGGCCGTCTATTTTCTTGAACCTTGCCTCAAGCAGAGGCGAAAAGCTTGGCTTCGTAATATTGCGACGGCGGCAGCGGGTCCTTGACGGTTCCGAATGCCTTGAACATATCGTTGAACTCGGTCAGCCACTTCTCGACGGTACCGTCGTCGTTGAACTTGTTGAGTTCGCCGCTGGTGAGAAGCTTGCGGCTTCTGGCAACCTTGTCGGTTGCATCAGCCGGCGCCTTGAGGAAGGCCGTCGTCAGCTGGATCGAACGGTCGAGATTGGCGGCGCGGTAGTCCATTGCCTTCTTCATCACCTTCAGGAAGCTGACGACCAGCTTCGGATTTTCCTGAACGATCTCGTTGCGGGCGATGTAGGTGTTGATGAACGAGGTCTGCGGATAGAAATCCTTATTAGCGGCAAGCTCGTTGAGATCAGGCACGCGTGGCTTGATCGCATCGATCAGCGGATACCAGATGCCGGCCGCGTCGATCTGCTTCGACGAGAAGGAGGCGACGATCGTGCTCGGATCCATCGGGATCATCTGGATGTCGTTGATGGTCAATCCCGCCTTGGCAAGGCCAAGACGCAGGATCATGTCGCCGGATGTTCCCTGCGGAACCCCGACCTTCTTGCCCTTGAGGTCGGCCACCGACTTGATGTTCGCCTGCGCGATGATGCGATCGCTGAAGCCGATATCGTTCACGCCGATCACCTTGGAGCGGCCGCTGGCCGGAAGCCAGAGCGCGCCGGGTCCGATCGTGCCGAAGTTCAGGCTGCCGGCGCCCATCGCCTGGATCTGGATCGGGCCGTTGGTGAAGACCTTGAGATCGGGCTTCAGGCCCTCCGCGTCCCAGAGCTTCTGGTCTTCGGCGATCGCAAACACGCTGGCATTCGGAAAATCCGCAATGTAGCCGATGCTCAGCGCGTCCGATGCAGCACTCGCCTTGCGAGCGAACGGCAGGGAGGCAGCAGCGGCAATACCTGCCGTCGCAGTCATGAAGGTACGTCTCGTCAGCATGTCATTCCTCCTTCAATTTCCTTGGTTTTATGGTGTGTTTATTCGGATGTGGGATGGTAGACGGCGCGCCAGACCTGGTTGCGCAGCGCGGCGAACTCGGGAGAGAGCCGGATTTCCTCATTCCGCGGATAGGGCAGCTCGATCGGGATGATCTTGTGCAGCCGGCCGGGCCGTGCCGCCATCACGATGACGCGGCTTGCCAGGAAGACCGCTTCGTCGACATCGTGGGTGATGAACATCACCGTGCGCCGCTCCTTGCTCCACATGGTGAGCAGTTGCTCCTGAAGCTGAACGCGCGTCAGCGCATCCAGAGCGCCGAAGGGTTCGTCCATCAGCAGCATCTTCGGGTTGACCGCGTAGGCGCGCGCTATGGCGCAACGCTGCTTCATGCCACCCGACAGGGTTTTCGGCAGCGCGTTGGCGAAATCGGTAAGACCGACGAGCCCGATGAAATGATCGGCGATCTTGCGGCGCTCGGCCTTGGCAAGGCCGGCGATCTGCAATCCAAACTCGACGTTCTCGCGCACCGTCAGCCAGGGAAACAGCGCATATTGTTGGAAAATCACCCCGCGCTCCGGACTTGGCTTGTCGACTTCGACATCATCGACGACGACACGGCCGGACGACGGCGCCGTCAGGCCGGCGGCGATGTTCATCGCCGTCGACTTGCCACAGCCCGAAGGACCGACCACGGTAATGAACTCGCCGTCATCGATATCGAGCGAGAAATTGTCGAGAGCGGCAAATGACGAGCGTCCGGCAAGGTCGAAACGCTTGGAGACGTTCTGAAAGGAGATTTTCGGGGTCACAGTCGCTCCTGCCAGGATGTCAGAACACGATCTGCGGCCATGACGATACGGTCCATGATGAGGCCGAGCACGCCGATCGCAATCAGGCTCACGAAGATTGTCGGAAGATCGTAATAGAGCTGCGCCTGCTGCATCCGAAAACCAAGGCCGGATTGCGCCGCGATCAGTTCGGCG
>JAGWJK010000001.1 GCA_028865845.1 Rhizobiaceae bacterium | reverse complement strand
GATCGCGGCGGCGAGGGCCTGCATCGCGCCGGAATGCGAGAGAACAAGTGTTTCGCGCGTGAAGGACATGGTGGTACAACTCCTTTTATATCAAAGGCTTGCGGAAAATACCGATCGAAGGATCTCGATCGTCGGAATGGTTGTGAGCGCCAGGGCCAGGGATTGCGCCGTTCCGGTTAGCTAGACCGATGCTCGCGCGATTGGCAACGCGAGATGCGCGTTTGGCAGCTTGCCTGACGGTGAAACAGATTTTCGAAACAGGCATAAACTTGGCTTGCCTTCCGTTCAGGATCGCGTGAGAACCTATGCCAGTGCGAGGAGATCTGTGCGGATATGGTCCGCGTCGACGCCGGCGGCTGGTCTCGGCGGAGGATGTTTCAAGATTGCCGCCCTACGGCACGGACATTGTTTCGGGGGACTTGTGAAGGCGCGAACGAGAGTTGGAATTCTGGAGGTCGCACGGCTGGCAGGCGTCTCCGCCGGGACCGTGTCGCGGGTGCTCAACGGCCGCGCCAATGCCCGCATCAGCCTGGAGACCCAGGAACGCGTCAAAATCGCAGCCCGCGATGCAGGCTATGTCGTCAACAGGCTGGCGACCTCGCTTAGGACCCATCGCACCGGCGTTTTCGGCGTCATCGTCGGCAGCCTGTCGGGACATTATCAGCCACATTTGACCAGCCGCCTCCAGGCGGTCGCGCAGCGCCGCGGCGTAGAACTTCTGGTGGCGCAGGCAAAAGCGGATGCGGGCGATGTCGCCGGACAGTTACGGCTGTTTCAGGACGATTTTTTCGATGGCGTGGTGATGGTCAGCGACCTCCCGGGCCATCAGGCTCTCTGCGATCATCTCGACCGCATGGGTAAGGCGCATGTTACGCTCTGCGGCGGCCTCACCGGGCCCAAGCCCGCTGTGCTGACCGATGACCGGCTGGGGATGCAATTGCTGTTCGACCATCTCGAAGGACTCGGACACCGCCGGATCGCTTATGTCTATCGCATCAGTCGAAGCGCTTTAGCCGACCGTCTATCGATTTTCGATGAGATGATTGCCGAAAGCGCCGGCAAATTCTCAGGTGAAGTCCTGACCTTTGAACGGTCCGAAGTCGAACGCGAAGCCTTCGGCGCGAAGCTGACTTCTCCGGGTGCCCCAACGGCCCTGATATGCGGCAGCGACGGCCTGGCGATCGAGGTTCTGGCATTGCTGCGGGACATGGGCCTACGCATTCCGCAGGATATTTCCATCGTCGGTTACGACAACGTGCCCGATACGGCCTACTGGGCACCGCCGCTGACAACGGTGGCGCAACCGACAGATGCTCTCTGCGAGGCCTCGCTCGACCTGCTGTTGGAGTTGACGAGCCTCTCGCCGGAAGTTCGCGCCTCGATGCGGCCAATCCGCTTCGTACCGCCCGAACTTGTCATACGTGCGTCATCGGACTTCCCTAGCTTGCAGCGCATTCCTCCTGCGTAGTTTGAAAGAGCAATTTTTCACCGCAGTTAGCGATTTTTTCTTTGCACAAACGTTTGTGCAAGCACCAACAGGAGAGTCTGCTGATGTCTGAAAATACGCTCACCGGCCTTAATACGGCCGTTACCCGCCGCACCACATTGCTGATGGGTGCTGCTGCCGGCCTCTCCGCTTTCGTCCCCGCAGTGTCTGCCGTTGCGGATGATGCAGGCGATACCAGACCGGAACTTCGCATCGCTGTTCAGCAGAACCCGACCTCGCAGGAGCCGGTCGATGCTGCCAGCAACGTCGCCTTCCGCAACAACTATTCGATCCACGAAACGGTTCTTGCGATCGACATGCGCGGCGATTTTTCCGTGAAGCCGAATCTCGGCACTTCCTGGACCTGGGTCTCTCCGACCATTCTGGAAATGAAGCTGCGCCCCGGCGTGATCTTTCATGACGGTCGCGAGATGACTGCCGAGGATGTCGCGTTCTCGTTCGGTCCGGAGCGTTTGCTCGACAAGAAGGCCCCGGGCTATCCTGTCTATCTCACCAGCTTCACCAGCCTCGATCACGTCGAAGTCGTCGACCAGCACACGGTGCGTTTCGTCACGAAGTTCCAGGACCCGATCTTCCTGCAGCGTCTGGCGTGCTACGCCGCCGTCGTGATCAGCAAGGACGCCTGGCAGAAGAACGGCGGCAACTGGACGACCTGGCGACAGAAGCCGATCGGCGCCGGCCCGTACAAGGTCGAGAGCTACACGACGAACGAAAGCGTCGTTCTCGCGTCTCATGACCAGGCATTCCGTGGCAAGCCGGCCGCCAAACGCGTCACGCTCCGGATCGTGCCGGAAGTCTCCTCGCGCATCGCCGGCCTGCTTGCCGGTGACTATGACATCGCCACCGACCTGCCGCCGGATCAGCTTTCGGCCGTTACCGGCAGCACGGGCCATTCGATTGTCGGCGGCCCGGTACCGAACCATCGTATCCTCTATTTCGACAAGACCAACCCGGCGCTCAAGGATCCGCGCGTCCGTCAGGCGCTTATTCTCGCCATCGATCGTCAGGCCATCGTCGACTCGATCTGGGACGGCCGCACCCGCGTTCCGAACGGCCTGCAATTCGAACTCTACGGCCCGGTCTATCTGAAGGATTATCCGGCCTATAAGTACGATCCGGACCAGGCGACCAAGCTCCTCAAGGAAGCCGGCTATAACGGCGAAGAGATCGAAATCCGGTCGCAGAACAACTATTACACCGCCGAAAACCCGGTCACCCAGGCCGTCGTCGCCATGTGGCAGGCTGTCGGCGTCAATGCCAAGATGAAATTCGTCGAAGGCGGTAAGCTGTTTGAAAACGCTCCGGGCCGCGCAACCGGCAACTGGTCGAGCACGGCGCAGATTCCGGACCCCTATATTTCCTTCTACACCCAATTCGGTTCGGCCGGCTCTCTGAACTCGTTCAAGATCTGGCAGAGCGCCGATTTCGATGCCCTCGGCACGAAGATGGAAAAGGCCGTCGATCCGGCCGAACGCGCCAGCATCTTCCGCGACATGCTGCAGCTGATCGAATGGAACGATCCGGGCGAGACGGTCCTGCACCAGAACGCCGTCTTCTACGGCATTCGCAACGGCATCAAATGGACGCCGCTGCCGGCATTCCAGATGGATCTCGGCGCCGGCAGTCTTTCCTTCGAAGAGCAGAAGAGTTGAGCCGGTCGTGATGGCCACTCCTGTCCTTTCGGTCGATAACCTCAGCGTAGCGTTTCGCACGAGGACCGGCCGGTCGCATCCGGTCAACAACGTATCCTTTGACCTTGCCGAGGGTGAAATCCTCGGCATCGTCGGAGAGAGCGGTTCGGGCAAGAGCGTGACCTGTCTTGCTCTTGCCGGCCTGCTCGGGCCGACCGCGGCAGCGACGGGAATGATATCCTTCGAGGACGCCATGTACGATGTCGGTGAGCTCCGGACGATGGCTCGTTCCAAATTGCCCTCGATCGGCCTGATCTTCCAGGAGCCGGTGTCCTGTCTCGATCCCGTCCGGACGATCGGTTCGCAGATCGCCGAGGCGGCCATGAGCGCCGGCATGTCGGCTGCGGAAGCGAAGGCCGAGGCGCTGCGGCTGCTGGCAGAAGTCGCCATTCCAGATCCGGAGAGCCGCTACAATGATTACCCGGCGCAATTTTCCGGCGGCATGTGCCAGCGCGTCATGATCGCGACCGCACTTGCCATGCAGCCGCGGCTGATCATCGCCGATGAACCGACCACGGCGCTCGATGTCACAGTGCAGGCGCAGGTCGTTGCGCTGCTGGTCAAGGCGGTGCGTGAGCGCGGTATTCCGATGATCTTCATCAGCCACGATCTCGATCTGGTGTCCGAGGTCTGCGATCGCATCGCCGTCATGTATGCCGGCTCGCTGGTCGAGATGAACAGCACCGACGACATCTACGACAATCCACGTCATCCCTATACGCGACTGTTGCTGGAAGCGATGCCCGGGCGGGGGACGCCGCTGGAAAAGCTCGCCGATATTCCCGGCGAACTGAAGTTGCATGATGCGTTGCCGTCTGCCTGTGCTTTTGCGCCGCGTTGTCCGCGTGTGGAAGCCCATTGCGCGACGGCGGTTCCCCCTTTGATCGCCGGCGAAGCTTCGCTTGCCTGCTTCAATCCATGGAGCATGTCCGATGCCTGAGGAAAGATTGCCGACCGGCACGAACGGCATCGCGCTCGCCGCCCGCTACCTGCAATTCTCCTATTCGCCCCGTTTTTCACTATGGCCGCGCAAAGCCAGGGGATTTCACGCGATCAGGGATGTCAGTCTGGAACTGAAATCCGGCGAAACACTGGGTCTGGTCGGGGAATCCGGCTGCGGCAAGTCCACATTGGCATCGCTCTTGTGCGGCGACCGCGTGCCGACGTCAGGGGATCTGGAGCTTTTCGGTCAGCCTTTCGCCAATCTGATGAAGCCCACCCGCCGCGGCCTGGCCAAGCATCTGCAGGTGATTTCCCAGGATACGCTTGGCGCGCTCGATCCGCGCCGCACCGTCGGGCACCAGATGCAGGAAACCCTGGCCATTCACGGGATGGGCGATTCCGCGAGCCGGCGCGACCGCGCGGCCGAGACCTTCAAGGCCGTAAGCCTGCCTGTCTCGGCGCTGCAGAAATTTCCGCATCAACTATCCGGCGGGCAGCGCCAGCGTGTCGCCATAGCCCGCGCCCTGGTCGTCGAGCCGCAGATCCTGCTTTGCGATGAGCCGGTTTCGGCCCTCGATGTATCGGTGCAGGCGCAGGTCCTCAATCTTCTTCTCGAACTCCAGCGGTCTCGCGGGCTGTCGCTGCTGTTCATCAGCCACGACGTGCGGGTCGTCCGCCATGTGTCGCATCGCGTGGCGATCATGGAAGCAGGCCAGATCGTCGAAGCGGGCTCGACCGAGGATGTGTTTTCCAATCCGAGACATCCCTACACCGTCAAGCTTCTTTCGGCCGTCCCGCGCGGACGCAGGCAGAGAATGCGCCAGGCAACCACCGTTCTCGAGACGCTCTAAGGGGAGCCGCCATGTTTCAAGCTGTCATGCGCTGCTTTGCGCGAGCTGTCGTCACGCTTTTCCTTGCGGTGACCTTCACCTTCATCATCCTGCGTGTCAGCGGCGATCCGCTGCATTCGCTGCTGCCAGTCGAGACACCGCCGGAAGTCGTGGCGATGATGCGCCAGCAATGGGGCCTGGATCAGCCGCTTTATGTTCAATATTTCTCCTATCTCGGACATCTGTTGCGCGGTGATTTCGGCACATCGCTGGAAAACGGCCAGAACGCTCTGCTGCTGGTGCTTTCCAAGGTGCCGGCGACGTTGGAACTGATGGGCGCCGCCCTCGTGCTGGCGCTCGGTATCGGTGTGCCGCTCGGCATTCTGGCGGCGCAAAATCGTGGCAGCCTCATCGATCGCTTCGTCATGGCGCTGGCTGTGCTGACGCATTCGCTGCCGAACTTTCTCGTCGCCATCCTCCTGATCCAGCTCTTCGCGGTATCGCTGCGACTTCTGCCGAGCGGCGGCGGATCGACATCGGCGCATCTCGTCATGCCGGCGCTTGTCATCGGCCTTGCCAATGCCGGCATCATTGCCCGCTTCGTCCGCTCCAGCGCGCTGGAAGTGTTGGGCCAACGCTATATCCTTGCCGCCCGCGCCAAGCGCATCGGCGAACGCGCAGTGCTGCTCCAGCACGTGATGCCGAATGCCGCCCTGCCGCTGCTGACGATGCTCGGCTTCCTGGTCGGCGGCATGATCGGCGGCGCGGCCGTCGTCGAGACTGTCTATGCGTGGCCGGGTGTCGGGCGCTTTCTCGTCGCATCGGTGGCGCAGCGCGATCTGAACATCGTGCAGACCATCGTGCTTTTGATTACAGCGACGATGGTGAGCGCCAATCTTCTCATCGACTTCCTCTACATTCTCGCCGATCCGCGCCTGCGGCATCGTGCGGCCGCCTGACCATCGTTTTCGAAAGGGATGACCATGGCGAATGCAGCAACCGGCCTCGATGACCTGACCAAACCCAAGAGCGAAAGGCTGCCGCGCGGCGCGCGACTGGATCTGACGACAGCGATCTGCTTGATCGTGCTCGTCACCTTCATCGTTCTCGCGGTTTTTGCAAACTCGCTCGCACCCTATGGCTTTGCGCAGATCGACCTTCGAGCGCGCAAGGCCGCACCGATTCTGTTCGGAGGGACGTGGCGGCATGTGCTCGGAACCGACGAACTTGGGCGCGATATTCTCAGCCGCATTTTCTTCGGCGTGCGCACCAGCCTTCTGATTGCGCTCGGCGCCTCGGCGATCAGCCTGATGCTCGGCACGACGCTCGGCCTTCTGGCCGGTTTCCGTCGCGGGCTTGCGGATACGCTGATACGCGTTGCCGTCGATTTTCAGGCCTCGATGCCGTTTCTCATCATCGCGCTCGCGGTACTCGCCTTCTTCGGCGACAATCTCTGGCTCTTCATGGGACTGCTTGGCCTCTACGGCTGGGAACGCTACGCCCGGCTCGTGCGGACGATGACGGGCCTCGAGCTGGAGCGGGGCTACGTCGCGGCCTTGAAGCGCAACGGGGCGAGCATGGCACGTATCGCGCTCCTGCACGTGCTGCCCAATATTCTCTCGGTCGTGCTGGTCAATCTCACCGTGGTGCTGCCGGACATCCTGATGCAGGAATCGGCGCTGAGCTTTCTCGGTCTCGGCATTCAGCCTCCTCTGGTCAGCCTCGGCAGCATGGTCGGCGCAGGCCGCGATTATGTGATGACCGAATGGTGGATTTCCACCTTGCCGGGGGTTGCGATCTTCCTGCTGTCGCTCTCGATCAGTCTTATCGGCGACTACCTGCGCGACGCTTTCGACCCGACGCTGCAATGAGCTTTCTTGAAACGCATCATAATTCCCAAGGAGATTTCCCGTGCCTTTGTCTCTTCACGCCGCTCGTCATGGTGCCCTTCGCATTGCCGCCCATCGCGGCTTCAGCCGGCATTTTCCTGAGAATACCATCCTCGCCTATCAGGCAGGTATCGACGCCGGCGCCAATGAGTGCGAGATCGACCTGGTATTGACCCGCGACGACCAGATCGTCGTCATGCACGATCTGACGCTGCCCCGCACCACCAATGGCTGGGGTCTGGTTGCCGATCATGATCTCAAGGATATTCTGACGCTCGATGCCGGCGCGAAGTTTGATCCGCGCTTTGCCGGAACGCCGGTTCCGACATTTGCCGAAGTCATCGACTGGGCTAAAAAAACCGACACGCGGTTGGCCGTCGAGATGAAGGAGCGCGAACGCTCCGATCGCATGGCGGATGTCATGATCGACGTGATCCGCGAGGCCGAGGCCTTCGCCTACGTCGCCATCTCGTCGTTCGACCATCATGATCTGCGGCGGGTGAAGCAGATTGAGCCTCGCCTCCAAACGGAGGCGATCGTTTACCATCGTCCGATCGGTTTGATCGATTCCATGCTCGCCGGCAAGATCGACGGCGTCTCGTTGGAACTGCAGCATTTCCATCCCGCTGACGTCGAAGCGTTGCAGGAGGCAGGAATTGCTGTGCGTCTGAGCTTGCCGCTGCCCGACAGGCTGGCAGTGTTCTGGCAAAGCGGACGCGACAAACTGCCGATGATCCGCGGTTGCATCAAGGACGGCATGATCGATGCGCTCATTGGCGACGACGTCGATTTCCTTCGCATGCTCGCAACAAGCGCCGCCGAACTGAAGGGCTGATAACGCAGTATCAGATGCTTGGCGCCGGGAGCAAAGCTGCTCCCGGCGTCAATCGTAGTGGTCAGCGACCGTTCTTTTTTCGCCACTCCGCGAATTTCTCGCGAGGCGCGTCGCTGGTTGCCGGATAAAGGCCGATGATAGTCGCCCCGCCCATCACCTCCTCGGTGACGAAGTCCTCATAGGCGGTCATCTCTACCGTCTCGGCGGCAATTTCGTCGGCCAGATGCGCGGGAATGACGATGACGCCCTCATTATCGCCAACCAGGACGTCGCCTGGGAAAACCGCGACATCGCCGCAGCCGATCGGACCATTGATCTCGATCGCCTGGTGCAGTGTCAGGTTCGTCGGGGCAGACGGGCGATGGTGATAGGAAGGAATGTCGAGATTCGCGATTTCCGGGCTGTCGCGGAAACCGCCGTCCGTGACGACGCCGGCCACGCCGCGCACCTGCAGCCGCGAGATCAGGATCGAGCCTGCAGAGGCGGCGCGAGCATCCTTGCGGCTATCCATGACGAGGACAGCGCCGGGCGGGCACTGCTCGACGGCGGCGCGTTGCGGATGTTCGGGATTGCGGAACACATCTAGCGTATTCAGGTCCTCGCGTGCCGGAATATAGCGCAGCGTGAAGGCTTGGCCGACCATGTTGGCCTTCTTCGGCGACAGCGGACGGACATCCTGGATAAACTGGTTGCGAAGGCCGCGCTTGAAAAGCGCGGTGGCGATCGTCGGCGTCGCCACGCCCATCAGCTTGTTGCGAGTTTCCTGGCTCAGCACGTAATTACTCACGATATTTCCTCCGGGGATCAATAGATGTCGGGTTCGCCCGGCGTGGGGCCGAAGCCGGTTTCCAGAAAATCGAAATCGCAGCCGGTGTCGGCCTGCGCAACATGGCGAGAGAACATCCAGCCATAACCGCGACCGAATTTCTCGGCGGGCTTGACCCAGGCCTCGCGGCGGCGCTGCAACTCATCCTCGTCCACCAGCATGTCGATGCGCCGCGCCTCGAGATCGAGGCGGACGATATCGCCGGTCTTCAGCAGCGCCAGAGGGCCGCCAACGTGTGATTCCGGCGAGACGTGCAGGATGCAGGCTCCATAGCTGGTGCCGCTCATGCGGGCGTCGGACAGCCGCAGCATGTCGCGATGCCCCTTTTTCAGCAACGCCTTCGGCATGGGCAGCATGCCCCATTCCGGCATGCCCGGTCCGCCCTGCGGGCCGGCGCCGCGCAGAACCATGACGTGATCGGGCGTGATGTCGAGATTTTCGTTGTCGACCGCTGCCTTCATCTCCGGATAGCTGTCGAAGACCAGTGCCGGACCCTCGTGTCGATGGAAACGCGGGTCGCAGGCGGCCGGCTTGATCACCGCTCCGGTCGGCGCGAGGTTGCCCTTCAATACGGCAAGAGAACCTTCGTGATAGATCGGATTGTCGAGCGAGCGGATAACGTCGTCATTGTAGCACTTGGCGCCTTCCAGCGTTTCGCCGAGCGTCACGCCCGACACCGTCACCGTAGAAAGATCGAGCTTGGAGGAGAGCTTCACCATCAGCGCCCGCAGGCCGCCGGCATAGTAGAAGTCTTCCATCAAATAGGTCTTGCCCGTCGGCCTGATATTGGCGAGCACTGGCGTATCGCGCCCGGCCTTGTCGAGATCGTCGAGCGTCAGCTCGATGCCGGCACGGCGCGCCATGGCGAGCAGATGGACGACGGCGTTGGTGGAACAGCCCGTGGCCATTGCGACCGCGACGGCATTCTGAACGGCTGCCTCGGTTACGATCTTCGAGGGCACGAGGTCTTCCCAGACCATCTCGACAATGCGGCGGCCAACGGCCGAGGACATGCGGATGTGGTTGGAATCTGCCGCCGGAATGGAACTTGCGCCCGGCAGGGTCAGCCCGAGGGCTTCGGCGATCGCCGTCATGGTGCTGGCGGTACCCATGGTCATGCAGTGGCCGTAGGAGCGGGCAATGCCCGCCTCGACCTCGACCCATTCCTTTTCGGAGATCGTGCCGGCGCGGCGTTCGTCCCAGAATTTCCAGGAATCGGAGCCCGAGCCGAGATACTCGCCGCGATAGTTGCCGCGAAGCATAGGTCCTGCCGGCAGATAGATCATCGGCAGGCCCATGCTGAGCGCACCCATCACGAGACCCGGCGTTGTCTTGTCGCATCCGCCCATGAGCACGGCGCCGTCGACCGGATGGGAGCGCAACAGCTCCTCTGCTTCCATCGCCAACATATTGCGGTAAAGCATGGTCGTCGGCTTGACGTAACTTTCCGAAAGCGAAAGTGCCGGCAATTCCAACGGGAAGCCGCCGGCCTGGAAGATGCCGCGCTTCACGTCCTCGACGCGATGCTTGAAATGGGCATGGCAGGGATTGGCATCGGACCATGTGTTGAGAATGGCGATGACGGGTTTGCCTGCCCATTCTTCAGGCGCGTAGCCCATCTGCATGGTGCGCGAGCGATGCCCAGAACTTCTGAGGTCGTCTGGTGCGAACCATCTGGCACTGCGGAGTTCCGCCGGAATTTTCCTGCTGTCCATCGTATTCAAGCCCTGTATCCAACTGTGGGACGGAGAGATAAGGTGGCGCGCGGCATTATCTGCGCTCCTCCCGAAAGCACGTTTACACCAATCGACTAAAGCACTAATGTATCAGTGCATCAAGCCCTAAATTGTGCTTAATAAGCCGATGCTCTCGATCAGGAAGGTAGCCAGTGAAAGTAAACCCGAAAGAATTCGCCTTGGATCGCTCCCGCCAGGTTGCGCCACAGATCCTGGAAATCCTGAGATCGCGTATTCTTTCTATGAGTTTGCCGCCGACGACCGTACTGTCGCGCATTTCCCTGCAAAGCGAATTTAATGTCAGCCAGACACCGGTTCGCGACGCCTTGATCCGGCTGGAGGAGGAGGGGCTCGTCGAAGTCTATCCTCAATATGCGACGGTGGTCGCTCGAATCGACATTCGCAATGCCATCGAGGCACATTTTCTGCGATTGTCGATCGAGCTCGAGGCCATCCGGCGGCTGACGGGCGAATCACCGGAAGAGACGGCTGCTGGGCTCGAATTCGTTCTGAAGCGACAGGAACATGTGATGTCGCCGGAAACTTTCGATCTTTTCGATTCCCTCGACAAGGATTTCCATCGCGTTCTCTTCGAAAGAGCCGGGATTCTCGGCCTGTGGGCGACCGTCCGGCGGCAGGGAGTGCACCTCGATCGGCTTCGCATGCTGAACCTGCCGATGCCCGGCAAGCTGCAGCAGGTCATCGCCGATCATCGCTCCATCGTCGATGCTGTGAGATCAGGCGATGCGGAATTGGCGGTGGCGGCGCTGCGCAGACATCTCTCCGGAACGCTGTCGATCATCGATCTGATTTGCGAGAAATATCCGGATTACGTCAGCCGCTAATTGATGGTGCACATCGCCTAGGGCAGTATTGCGCGAAACACATGCCCGGAGAGATGGTTTTCCTCAGGCGCCACGCGACGCGTCGTGACGAAGATCGATCGCGGATCGGCTTTGTTCATGACGAGCTTTGTCGGGTGGGTCACCGGAAATGGGATTGGCGCCAGCGCTTCCCCGGAAGGCATAAAGCGCAGCAATTGCGAGCCTCCGACGCCGGCGATCCAGTAGGTGCCGTCGCTGTCGACGAAGGCCCCGTCCGGACGGCCATCGAAATCGTGGGTGGTTGCAAAGACCTGGCGGTTGCTCGGTATTCCCGTGGCTATATCGTAATCGCAGACCCAGATGGTCTGCACCGAAGGATGCGAGTCCGAAAAATACATCCGGCCGCGATCGGCATCGAAGGCAAGCCCGTTCGGTGTCCAGAAACCGTCAAAGAAACGGCGGTGGCTGAGGTCGGGTTCAATACGGAAAAGCGCTCCCGCCGGTTCGGTGATTTCCCGATGCATCGTCCCCGCCCAGAACCGGCCGGCCGGATCGAGGGCGCCGTCGTTGAAGCGGACATCGCCGCGGCTTTCCGGCGAACAGGCGATAGTGAAGCTGCCGGTCGCCGGGTCGAAGAGAAAGATGCCGCTGGCAAGACCGGCGAGAATCGTGCCGTCGGCCCGCACCGTCAGGCAGCCGACCGCCTCTGGCGCTTCCCATAGGTCGGTCCTGCCCGTCGCTGCATCCGTTCGCAGCAGCCGACAACCTTCCGTATCGACCCACCAGAGGCAATTGCCAGCCTCCGACCAAACCGGACTTTCGCCGAGAAGGCCCCAATGGTCGGAGAATATGTCGAACGAGAGTGTCATTGTGCCCCGTTAAGCCCGTTGCCCGCGGATGGCCGCAGCATCGTTCTGTGCCAGGCCGATCAGATCCTTCCAGCGGCCAAGGCGTGGCGCCGTTTCCGGCAGCGCTGCCGTACAGGCAATGGTGATCACACAGCCGAGGGCGATGAAGCCGGCAAGCGCCCAGGGCGCGCCATTGAGTAGCGTCAGTAGCCAGCCCGCGGAGAGCGTACCGACGGAACCGATCAGGGCGCCGATCTGCTGGATGAAGGAGACGCCGCTCGCGCGGATTCGGGTCGGGAAAAACTCGGCAAAATAAGCTGCCTGCGGTCCGTACATGGCGCTGTGGCCGATCGCCAGCGCTGCCGTTAGGGCAATCCAGATGTAGCCGTCGATCCGATAGTAGACGAGAGCAAAGGCCGGGAAGCACGACAGAAGCACGGTCACCGCACCGAGGATGTAGACCGGCTTGCGGCCGATGCGGTCGGACAGCGCACCCCAAAGCGGCATGGCGATCAATTCCAGTACAATTGCAATCAAGGACGCCGTGGTCATCGTCGGCCGGGACACGCCGCGGCTCGTTGCATAGGCGGTGATCAGCACGGCGAAGCTAGTGAAGGCAACGCTTTCGGCAAACTTGGTGCCGCAGCCGAGCGCCAGGTAACGCGGATATTTGCTGAGGATCTCGACCAGCGGATGCGGATCTTCGGAGCGGCGCTTGCGCATTTCCAGAAACAGCGGCGATTCCGTCAGCTGCAGTCGGATATACATGCCGACACCCACCAGAACGAGGCTGAGCAGGAAGGGAATACGCCAGCCCCAGCTCAGGAAGGCTTCGTCCGAAAGCGTGGTCGTCAGCACCGCGAAAATGCCGAGCGGCAGGATGAAGCCGGCCGGAGCGCCCGTCTGCACCCACGAGCCGAAATAGCCGCGCCGTGCAGCGGGCGCATGCTCGCACATGATCAGGATCGCATTGCCCTGCTCGCCGCCGATGCCGAAACCATGAAGCATGCGGATGAAGAGCAGGATCAGCGGTGCCGCGATGCCGATGCTGTCATAGGTCGGCATCAGGCCGATGACGAAAGTGGCGATGCCGACGATCAGCAGCGTCGTTACGAGGGCGCTCTTGCGGCCGTAACGATCACCGAGATAGCCAAACAACAGACCGCCGATCGGACGTACGAAGAAGCCCGCCGCATAAGTGCCGAGTGCCACCAGCGAGCCGACGAGCGGATCGAAGCTCGGGAAAAACAGCTTGTTGAAAACCAGCGCCGAAGCCGTCGCATAAATGAAGAAATCGTACCACTCGACGGTGGTGCCGATACAGGAAGCGATTGCCACGCGCCGCATCATGGCGGGGCTATGCTGCTCCTGCAGTTCAATATTGCTCATAAATATCCTCCCAAATCCGGACGAGCCGGAACTCATCGTCGACGCACTAAAGCACTAATGCATCAATATATCAATAGCGTCTTGGCTGATGTATACAAGCTCGCTAACGGGGAAAGGTGACGTTGGTGGTGCGGAGATGGGATTGAAACGGCTGCAATCGAATGCATCACATTGGCTTGTGCGATACTTCGTGTCAGAAAAGTCCTGCTCGAAAACGAATGCGGAGTTTCCTTGACCCTCGGACTTGCACACGCCGAATTGATTGCGGTTTTAACGGCTGTTACCGACAGCGAGCCACGGGTCATGACGGTGCGCGGCGGTGATGCCTTGCCGTCCGGGCCGTTCGAGCTTGGGCATCGGACCTTGCAGAGTGGCCTTCGGGAATGGGTAAGGGAGCAGACGGCGCACCCGATCGGCTACCTCGAACAGCTCTACACCTTTGCGGACCGTGACCGGAACAACGAGATCCTGGGCGGCCGCACGATCTCCATCAGCTATCTCGGCCTGGTGCGCGAGCAGGCGGCGCCCGGAGGCGGGCGGCCGGGCTGGCATGGCTGGTACGAGTATTTTCCCTGGGAGGACCATCGCGAAGGCCGGCCCGCAGCGCTCGATAGGATCGCCGGACAGCTGCAAAGCTGGGTCGACGGCGAGCCGGCAAAGCGCGCGCAACGGCAGCGTCGCGCCGATTTTGCCTTTGGATTGAACGAGGCGGCCTGGGATGAAGACCTGGTTCTGCAGCGTTACGAACTTCTCTATGAAGCCTGCCTGGTGTCCGAAGCCGGCTGTTCTCCATCCGGCAATTTCGGCAGGCCGATGTTTGCCGACCATCGCCGCATTCTCGCGACCGGCATGGCCCGGCTCCGAGCGAAGATCAAATATCGCCCCGTCGTCTTCGAGCTGATGCCGGAAAGTTTCACGCTTCTGCAATTGCAGCGAACGGTCGAGGCGCTCGCGGGACTGACGCTACACAAGCAGAATTTCCGGCGATTGATCGAACAACAGGATCTCGTCGAGGAAACCGGCGGGACCGAAAGCGAGACCGGCGGTCGTCCGGCCAAGCTTTTCCGCTTCCGCCACACCGTCCTCGAAGAACGCGAACTCGCCGGAACGAAATTACCGCTCTCTCGCAATTGACATATGCTCACCCTGAGAATATGTATTTGCGCATGATATGCTCAAAATGAGTATAATTAGGAGTCGGTCATGAATCACCTCGTATCCACATCCGCCCTCTATGATCGCGTCAGTCGCGTCATCCCCAGAGCCGAATGGATGTTGTTTCAAAATGATGTCGAGGCGATTCTCGACCTGAAGCGCCGCCGCAACGCTGTCATCCTTGCCCATAACTACCAGACGCCGGAGATTTTCCATGGCGTCGCCGATATCGTCGGTGACAGCCTGGCGCTTGCCCGGAAGGCGATCGAGGTGGATGCCGACGTCATCGTGCTGGCGGGCGTGCATTTCATGGCGGAGACCGCCAAACTGCTCAATCCGGAAAAGACAGTGCTGATCCCGGATATGCAGGCCGGGTGCTCCTTGGCGGAATCGATCACGCCTGAAGATATCGCGTTGCTGCGCCAGGCCCATCCGGGCGTTCCGATCGTAACCTACGTCAACACGTCGGCGGTAGTAAAAGCGGCTTCCGATATCTGCTGCACTTCAGGCAATGCCAAGCAGGTGGTGGAGTCGCTGGGCGTGCCGAAGGTGTTGATGATCCCCGACGAATATCTGGCGCAGAATGTTGCTCGCGAGACCAATGTCGAAATCATCGCCTGGCATGGGCATTGCGAGGTCCACGAGCTTTTCACCGCGGATGACGTTCGCCAACTTCGCGAAAATCATCCCGGCGTCATGGTGCTTGCTCACCCGGAATGTCCCCCTGACGTTGTGAAAGAAGCGGATTTCGCCGGCTCCACGGCGGTCATGTCCGATTATGTCGGAAGGCAGAAGCCGGCCCGCGTCGTGCTCCTGACCGAATGTTCGATGAGCGACAATGTCGCCGTCCATCACCCGGACGTCGAATTCATCCGGCCCTGCAATCTCTGCCCGCACATGAAGCGGATCACCCTTGGCAATATCCGCGCAGCTCTTGAGGAAAATCGCCATGAGGTGACGGTCGATCCGGCAATCGCTGATGCGGCAAGGCGTGCCGTCGAAAGGATGTTGGCGATATGACCCACGTTCTTCACGATCTCGCCGGGCGTGTCGTCATTGTCGGCAGCGGGCTTGCCGGTCTGATGGCAGCGCTGACGCTCGCGCCGCGGCCGACCATTATCGTCACTCGCGCGGCACTTGGAGCCGAAACATCGAGCGCATGGGCGCAGGGCGGCATCGCTGCGAGCGTCGGCGCTGACGACAGCGCGCAGCTCCATCTTGCAGACACGCTTGCAGCGGGTGACGGGCTCTGCGATCCGGCCGTTGCGGCAGGCATTCTCGCGCAGGCGCCTGCGGCGATCGCAGCGTTGCAGCGCGCCGGCGTCCGTTTCGACAGGAATAAGGAAGGCGCTTTGGCGCTCGGCCTCGAAGCCGCCCATTCGCGCCGTCGCATTGTTCATGCCGAAGGCGACGGTTCCGGCGCGGCGATCGTCCAGGCTTTGGTGCGGGCCGTCAGAAGCAAATCGTCGATCACCGTGCTCGAAGGTGTCGAGGTGCGGCGCCTGCTGCTGGAAGGCGATCGTATAGGCGGCCTGCTTTGTGCCACTTCGACCGGGACGGTGGTTTTGCCGACCTCGCACGTCATCCTGGCGACCGGCGGCATCGGCGGTCTTTACGATGCGACAACCAACCCCATGGGCAATTTCGGTCAGGGTGTCGCGCTTGCCGCCAGAGCCGGCGCGCGTCTCGCCGATATGGAATTCGTGCAGTTTCACCCGACCGCGCTCGATTCTCGCCGCAGGCCGCTGGCACTGGTCAGTGAAGCCGTTCGCGGTGAGGGCGCCGTGCTCGTCAATGAGAAGGGCGTTCGCTTCATGGCCGAAGTTCCCGGAGCGGAACTGGCGCCGCGCGATGTAGTCGCGCGCGCAATCAGCGCGGAAATTGCGCGTGGCGGTCGGGTCTTCCTCGATGCCCGCCAAGCGCTCGGAAGCGGTTTTGCCAGGCGATTTCCGGTGATCGACGGGCTGTGCCGCGAGGCCGGCATCGATGCTTCGACGGACCTCATCCCGGTTCGGCCGGCTGTTCATTATCACATGGGCGGCGTTGCGACGGATATATGCGGCCGCAGTTCGGTCTCCGGCCTGTGGGTTGCCGGCGAGGCCGCGTCCACCGGCCTGCACGGCGCCAACAGGCTTGCGAGCAATTCGCTGCTGGAGGCCGCCGTCATGGGCATGCGGGCGGCGGAAGATATTGGCGGGTTCGCTGTGGAACCGGCGACGGTTGCGTGGACGGGCATGCCGCCCGCCAGTGCCGATGCATCGCTGGTGCGGCCGCTAGTGTCGCGCCATCTCGGCGTGCTCCGCAATGCCGGCGCGATAAATGGGGCGATCGCCTCTCTTCTGCCGCTGGCGGAAGGTGAAGGTCCTGCCGCCGATCCGGCCATTGTGGCGCTGCTGATTGCCGTCTTTGCCAGCCTGCGGGCGGAATCGCGCGGCGCCCATGCCCGCACGGATTTTTCGCTGAAACTGCAGCACGAACAGCGCCGCATGATGTGTCTGTCCGATGCTTTGGACATTGCACATGCCGTTATTCCCCATTCCTTTGCCAGGAGCGCTTGATATGACCCTCATTCCACTGCCGCGCCTCATCGTCGAGCCGCTGGTCCGCGCCGCCCTGTTGGAAGATCTCGGCCTTGCCGGTGATATCACCTCGGCAGCCGTCGTTCCCGAAGAACATCGTTCAACGGTGGCGATGGTGGCCCGTCAGCCGGGCGTCGTGGCCGGGCTCGATGCTTCGGAGCTCGCCTTTCAGCTCGTCGATCCCCGCGCTATCATGACGCGCCACCTTCCTGATGGTGCAAGGATAAAGGCTGGGGACGTCATCGCCACGATCGAAGGTCCGTCGCGGGGCCTGCTGACCGCGGAACGCACGGCGCTGAATTTCCTTTGCCATCTTTCCGGCATTGCCGCGGTGACATCAGGCATTGTCGACGCGGTCAGCGGCACCAAGGCTTCCATTGTCTGCACCCGCAAGACGACGCCGGGCCTGCGGGCATTGGAGAAATATGCCGTTCGTGCCGGCGGCGGCATGAATCACCGTTTTGCGCTCTACGACGCCGTGCTCATCAAGGACAATCACGTCGCCATTGCCGGCGGAGTTTGCGAGGCGATCCGGCGTGCCAAGGCGGGAGTCGGCCATATGGTCAAGATCGAAGTGGAGGTAGATACGCTCGACCAGCTGCGGGAAGCCATGGAGGAGGGCATCGACGCGGTGCTCCTCGATAACATGACCCCGGCTGAGCTACGTGACGCGGTGGATATCGTCGCCGGTCGGGCCATCACCGAGGCTTCGGGGCGTGTCACCCCATCGACCGCAGCCGCGATTGCGGCCTCGGGTGTCGATCTTATCTCGGTCGGCTGGGTGACCCACAGCGCGCCGACATTGGATATCGGGCTCGATTGGAAATCGGCCTCTTAAGACAGCGAGCCGTCGACGTATCGGCGGCTCCATTCTCTGCGATCGGCTCAGACCACGATCGGAACCTGCGCCCCGTCCATGGTGATGACGACGCCAGTGACATAGCTGGCCTTGGAGGAGCTGAGGAAGGCGACGACATTGGCAACATCTTCGGGTGCCGCCATCCGGCCGATCGGAATGCGCTGCAGGGCATCGGCAAGGGCTTCTTCTTCCGTATTCCCGGAAAGCTTTGCCGCTGCCTTTATGCCCTCGGCAACACGGTCTGTCTCGGTGAGGCCGGGGTTGAGGCCGACGACCCGAACACCCTTGCTGGCATAGGCATTGGCGAGGCCGACGCTTGCCAGCATCAGCGCGGCGTTGGCCGCACCGCCGGCGAGATGGGTGGGAGAGGCGACCTTGCCGCCATTACCAATGATATTGACGATGGTGCCGGAACCGCGGGCTGCCATGCGCTTTATGACAGGATCGATCACATTGATATAGGAAAAATACTTGGCATCCATTGCCGCCCGCCAGGCGGATGGAGAGAGATCCTGCACCGGCGTTCTCATTGCCGCGCCCGCGCTGTTGACGAGAATGTCGATCGGGCCAAGTTCGGCCTCGAATTTTTCAATCATATCGAACGCTTGCTCGTCAGAGGTCACGTCGGCCGCATAGCCGCGGACCCCCGGCAGGCTCACCATCGCTTTGTCGATATTCGCCTGCGAGCGCGAGCAAATGCCGACATCTGCGCCCTCCGACTGGAAAAGCCGGGCGCAGGCATAGCCGATCCCCTTCGAACCGCCGGTGATTAGGACGACCTTTTTGTCGAGACCGAGATCCATGCAAATGCTCCGAATAAATTGCAGTCAGCCGCCGAAATTAGGCTGCCGCCGCCGTCGGGTACAGGCCGGTCGTGTCGTTCGCGGTACGCCGCGGGGTAACAATATCGTTATGGAAATCTGCGCGGGGCATCGTCTTGGCGCTTGCGCGCGGACACTCTTGCTGCTCAACATCTGCCGGTTTTATCGTCAGGCATGGGATGCGGCAGGCAATGAGCAAAGTCATCGATTACGTTTTTTCCATTGGTTCGCCATGGTCCTATATCGGCCTTAAGCCGTTTCTCGATCTCGTCGAAAGAACCGGCGCCGAAATCCGGCCCTATCTGACCACCGTCGTCGAAGAAAATGGCGGCATCTTTTCTCGTAATCGGCCGGAAGTGCGGCGGCTGTATTGGCAGCGGGATTTGAAGCGGTGGGCCGGTTTCCGCGGCAAGGCGCTGCTTCTCGACAACCGCCCGCCGCTCGCCGACCCGGCGCCGGCGGCACTGATGGTCATTGCAGCTTATCTCGACGGCAAGCCGTGGCTGGAGCTCACCGACATTCTGCAGGAAGCCTTCTGGGTGCGCGGCGAGGATATCGGCACCATCGAGGTTCGCAGGGCGCTTGCCAATGCTGCCGGATTTGACGGAGATGCCCTCGCCAAGCGGGAGAGTGATGATGACGTCCAGGGAAAGTGGACAGCGGACCGCGCGTTCGCCATCAAGAATGGCGTCTTTGGATTTCCGTCCTTCATCTATGATGGCGAAATCTATTGGGGGCAGGACAATCTGCATTTCCTCGAAAGCCATCTGAACGGCGTCAAACCGTAAGGCGGTTGCCGAAGCCGCACCAGAATATCATGGTTGATCGCTGAATTTGCGTTGTCAATTCAGAGTATTACGACGTTTTTTGCGTAACGGATTCCGCGATTGGCCCAATAGCGGAATCCATTGAAAGTATTGTCGAGCGTAATCTTTTATTGAAACGGTCCGCTTACTCTCTAGAACAGAGGAAAGGTTGTCGCGCAGTGACGGGACTGGATTGTTAGGTTTGGCTGGGCTATAAAAATATCATGATCGATACGCGGTTTCCGACGGCATTTCAGATAGTATTGATGGTCGCCGTGAAAAATCGGGAGGGCTTGCGCTGCACGAGCTTCGAACTCGCGGCGGGCATTGGCTCCAATCCGAGTTTCGTCCGCAAATTGCTCGTGCGGCTCAATCAGAGTGGCATATTGGTTTCGTCCGCGGGAAAGAACGGCGGCATTCGTCTAGGCCGGCCGACCAGCGAAATCAGCCTTCACGACGTCTACAGCTCGGTAATCTCAGACAAGCGCCTCTGGGCCGCGCGCGACGACGTGCCGTGCCACTGTCCCGTCAGCACCCACATTACCGAATTGTTTGAAGACGTTGCGCGGCGAGCTGAATTCGCCGTCATGGGCGCACTGAACGACCTGACGATCGCCGACACGCTTCGTCGACTGGGCGATATCGAGCAGCAGGAGCTGCAGGCCGCCGATCTCCGCGGCTGTCCCCAGAAAGCCGAAAGCCTCGAAACGCTTTAGGCGGGATTTCAAACCATTCTCACGCAAGAAGAGGCCCGACAGGGAAATCGGGCCTCTCCCCATTTACTGATCGGAGGTCAATCTGATCAGAAACTACGCTGGAAGCGCAGAATACCGGCCCACTGGTCCTGATTGATGGAATCCCAGTTGGTGTAGGAAACTTCCGGCTCGATGAGCAGGTCCTTCACCGGGTTGAACTTCAGGTTCGTCGTTGCCGCGAAGATCTTCGAGTCCGTATAGGCGAGCTGCAGGTTCCACTTCAGCTTTTCGTTGACCGGAACTGCGACACCGCCCCATGCTGCCCAGTCACCCCAGCCGCAAAGATCGCCACGGCCCGGAGGGCACGAGCTTTCGGAGAGGTTCGATCCGGCATACTGGTTGAGCTTGTCGCCGTCGGTGTTCCAGCCGCCCATCAGGAAGGCCGAGAAGGCGCCGAAGTCGGCATCGACGCGAGCCTTGATCGCGCCTTCCTCGACGATGGAATCATAGCCACCGACGACCTTCACCCCCCAGATGCCCGACTTGTAGCCGGCACCGGCAACAACGTTCGGAGCATAATGATCGGCCTTGGAGATCTTCCAGGCGCCGTCATAACCGTCGCTGTCGTTGGCTGAATTCGAATCTTCCAACGAGATCACAGCCGTGAAGCCGTTGCCGGCGTCGTAGTTGTAGGTCAGCTGGTTGAGTTCGTAGGGGCCGTCCCAGATCACGTCGTCGTTGATGACGTCGCCGGCATAACCTGCATAAAGGTTGTACTGCGAATCGAGCTTGCCGACCGTGAAGCCGCCGAGGCTGATATTGGCAAACAGCAGTTTCGTAGCTGTCGCGCCGCCGTCGTTCCAATCCCAGCGCAGGACGACGTTGGTCTTCAGCGCGCCGTATTCGGTGTCGGTCGCGGTATCGAGATTGAGTTCTGCGCGTGTGTGCCACAGCGTGCCGACTTTGTTCGTCGGGCTGTAGGCATCATACCATTCGCCTTCGGAGCGAACCTGGCCGCCGATCTTCAGGCAGGTTTCCGTGCCGGGAATGTAGAAATATCCCGTGCCGTAGGCATCGCAAATGCGGACATACTGAAGAGGCTCCGGTTCGGCAGCGACGACGGCGTCGGCCGCATGAGCGCCGGTGGCAGCGGCAAGCGCCGCCGCGGAGCTGAGAAGAAGCGTTCTTATGTTCATCGTAAGATCCAATCCACTGTCGATTGGGCACAGGTCATTGCGCCGAAAAATTCGACGTCCCCACCCCGGTCCCATGTGTCAACCCTTTCGGGTAGCGGTCCCTAAACCGCACTTCAAGATATACGGATTTCACTATTTGCAACAATGATAGATACAGTATTTTGACAATCATTGAGCGCAACACTCAACATTGTTGCGGGAATGTCACTGTGCTGCGATTTTGGTTGTATCAACAATAAAAACAACCGGTGACTTCAAATCTTCGCTTAATCTCGCAGCCGGAACGCTTGAAATATCAATCTGTTGTGGCATGTCATCGATGATGAGTCGTTGCCGTGGGCGCGACATATCCCTTGCGAAGTTTGCGGCGCATGATGTCAGCGAAGGCATTGATAGCTTCATGCTGCGTTTCGAAAAGATCGATCTTGCGTTGGCCGCTCGTTCCGATTCTGCCCCAACATCGCACAAGTGCGCTGTCGCCAAAGAGCGTCGGCTCGACCGTCATAAGGTAGAACCGTGCCATATTGCGGGTGGGATCCTGCCGGTAGAGCAATATCGGTTGGGGCGCTTCGATCATGCCGGCAGAATCGGATGGCAGCCGGCGGCTGTCCAATCAATAGGATGAATCGGTCGGGCAGGAGCGATTCCGTTTGGTGATGCGTTTTCTGCAAGGAGATCTCTAGGAGAGCTGTTTTGCTTTCAGCACCGAAACGGCGGCCTCGCTGTTGTGGACATAGTCATTGGCGTCGGGCTGCCGCTGCACCAGCAGGATGAACAGAAGGTCGGTCAACATCAGTTGCGCGTCGCGCGCGGTGATGGCCGACGAGCGGACGCGGTCTTCGTCGCCGACGGTATAGAGTTGGATGTCGGCGACACGGGACAGAGGGTTGTCGTGAAGGCCGGTTACGGCGATGACGGTTGCGTTACGCTGGCTGGCAAGCTCGGCGATCCTGAGGGTCTCGATGCTGGTACCGGAATAGGAGAGGGCAAATAGCAGGTCGTCGGGGCCGAGCGTCGAGGCATTAGCCATTTGCACATGGCTGTCGCTGTCATGGATGACGTTGCGCCCAAGCTTCATCAGCTTGTAGGAAAAGTCGCGGGCGACCAGCGACGAGGCACCGACGCCGGCGAGATGAATGCGACGGGCTTCGTAGAGCGATTGCAGCGCCCGGCCGATGTCCTGCTCGTTGTTGACGGCAATCGTCTGCTGCATGGCTTGCAGCTTGCTGCCGAGCAGCTTCTGCAGAATGGTGAGGTAGCTGTCGCCGACCTCGATCGTGCCGTGGATCATGGCGGCGGGTCCCTGCCATTCCTGGGCTTTCGCCTCGCTCACGGCGAGCTTGAGTTCCTGATAGCCGGCATAGCCGAGCTTCTGGCTGAATTTGACGACGCTGGATTGGCTGCGGCCGGTCTCTGCGGCAAGGGCCGCGGAGGAGAGGCGCAACATCTGATCGGGATTGTCGATGATGAACTGCCCGATCTGGCGATCCGCCGGTGCCATCGCTTCCAGCTTGGCGCTTATTCTTTTCAAGATGGACATTCGTTCCTTCGGGCCTATGGGCCTAATCATGGGCTGACACAATCGCGCTGTAAGATATCATCGAGCCGGCAACGGGCAACTAGGCTTTGCGATCCCGCCTCCTTGTCAGTTGCGATCGCGAAGATGGAATAAAAAATTCCAATTTCGATTGACAGGCTGGAATGACCGAATAACCTTCAGCGGGAGACGGAACATGCCGCCTCCTTCGTCCTCTCTCCGGTGATTGACAGATTATGGACAGACTGCGGATATCAGGCGGCAAAAGATTGCAGGGCGCCGTGACGATTTCGGGGGCGAAGAATGCTGCGCTGCCGCAGATCGCCGCCGCTCTGCTCAGCCCGCATTCGCTCGAATTGACGAACCTGCCGGCGGTCACCGATGTCGAGAACATGCTCGGCGTGGTCGCGCTTCATGGCGCCGTGGTAACCCGCGGCGCCCATGGCACGACGATCGACACCGGCGCCATCGTGTCGAAGGAAACCTCCTATGACACGGTGAGGCGCATGCGGGCGACCGTCCTGGTGCTTGCGCCGCTGCTAGCGCGTTTTGGCCATGCCCGCGTCTCACTGCCGGGAGGATGCGCGATCGGCGCCCGGCCGGTGGACATGCATATGAAAGCGCTGGCAACGCTCGGGGCCGATATTGCGATCGAGAGTGGGTTGATC
>JAGWJK010000405.1 GCA_028865845.1 Rhizobiaceae bacterium | reverse complement strand
ATGTCTCCATCGATTGAATTTCCTCCCGAGTGGCGACTTCGCTGATTTTCGCATGGCCCAGAGGCGCTGCAGATTCGGTTACAAACCAAGTCGTCACAGTTTTATGGTAGCGCTACCGTCTATAGTCGTCAACGGCTATATTTGGGCCGCCGACCTGCCGGCACCTGCCGCCAGCTCCTGATGTCGGGTTGAGACATTCGCATGAATTCGCCGAAAAGACTGACGCTTCTAACGCTCAATCGACCTTAGCCGGCCTGCTCGATCGGTGCTGCCGCGCGCCATGACCCGATAGCCGAGATCGACAATTCTCGGGCCGCCATCATCACCATCCAGCCGCCGCCGCATGGCCAGCACGGCCTCGTAGCCCGATTCCCAACGAGGGCTGTGCACGCTTGTCATCGAGGGATGGGCGGCCTCCATGATGTCAAAATCGTTGAAGCCGGCGATGCCGAAGTCGTCAGGCACGCGGATGCCGCGCTTCATGCATTCGAACAGGACGCCGAGCGCCATGATGTCGTTGTTGCAGAACACCGCATCCATCCGCGGGTCAGCTTCCAGGAGATCGCTGACAAGCTTGCGCGCGCCGACCGGGGTCGCGAAACTGATTTTCCCCGGATGCTTTCGCTCATGCACAGGCTCGCCGGTCACAATCGGCGTGATGAGTTTCGGGTTATACATGCCGGCTTCTTTCAGCGCGTCCGTCAAGCCAGCGAGACGCCCAAGGGAGCGGCTGTTCATCCAGCCGCTTACAAAACCGATATGACGATAACCCGCCTCGATGAGGTGGCGCGCGATAGCCCGGCCGGCCTCATAGTGGGAAAAGCCGATGACGGTGTCGATTGGATCATCGGTGATGTCCATGATCTGGATGACGGGGCAGCCGGCACTCTCCAGCATGGCGCGGGATCTGGGGTTTTGGTCGGTCCCGGAGATGATCATCCCAGCCGGTTTCTGCCGCAGCATCTGCCCGATCAGACGCTCCTCCTCGTCCTCGCTGTAATGGGTGTTGCCGACCTGTATCTGCAGATTGCTGCCATCGACGCCGTCATAGACGCCTCTCAGGACGTCGGAGAAAATGTTCTGCGTCAGCGACGGAACGAGCACGCCGACGACATCAGTGCGGATCGAGGCAAGCGCGCGGGCGTTCAGATTCGGGACGTAGTTCAACTCGCGAACGGCATCGTCGATGGTTCGCCTCAGGGTCTCGGAGACCTGGCTCGGATCCCGCAGCGCCCGTGAAACGGTGATGGCGCCGACACCGGCGCGACGCGCCACATCGGCGATTGTAGGACGACCATCGGTCCGGCGACTACCCAAATCCATTCCCCCAATATGCTCTCGCAGACCCGCTGGCCCCTGTTCGTTGCCCAATCGTAAGGCAGGCCGGGCCGCGTTCAAAGCCGGTTTATGAAATTCGTCGAGGGCACTCGAAATGCGCTTGACGACCCCATTTGGTAGCGCTACCGTAACTGTGCGTTGCTCGTCAACTCACCTAAGCTGATAAAAAATCAATAAAAATTGCAGGGAAGAGATGCGACGCCTCGATATAGGAGGATTCGAGCGTGACACTGACCAGACGTAATTTCATGGGCCGTTCCGCCGCCGTCATAGCGGGCGCCGGGATGGCAGCTAATTTCGCAAGGCCGGCAGCGGCACAAAATGCAGCACCGCTTCGATTGGCTTTTGCCGCCCGCGGCCTACGCAACATCGACCCCGCCGCCTATATTCAAGGCGCCGACGAATGGGGCATCATTCATATTTTCGATACGTTGATCGACACACCGCTGGGGCATTTCCCCTCCAGCATGGCGGAAGTCCAGCCAAGCCTTGCCGAGAGCTGGACCATGGCGCCCGATGCGAAAACCTGGACGTTCAAGCTTCGGCAGGGTGTGAAATTTCATAAAAATTATGGCGAGATGACCTCGGACGACGTGAAATTCACCTTCGATCGGCTGATGTCGACGACGGAGATCACGCCGAACCATGTGCTCTTCAGCAATATTGCCGACGTAAAGGTCGATGGTCCATACACCGTCATCTTCACGCTCAAGCAGCCCGATCCGCTTCTTCCCATCGGTCCGCTAACCCACGCTTCGGCCAGCATCGTCTCGCGCAAGGCTGTGCAGGAAAAGGGCAAGGGGTTCGACCGCGATCCGATAGGGACCGGCCCTTATCAGCTGGTGAGCGTCGAGGCCGACCCGTCGCAGGGCATTAAACTCGCTGCCAACCCGGACTATTTCGGCGGCGCGCCTGCCACGCCCAATATGCAGATCCTTTTCATCGCCGACACGACGGCGCGAACGCTTGCACTGTTTTCAGGCGACGTTCACATGATCGAGGGCGTGCGTGCCCCCGGCTGGGTGCCGTCGGTGCAGCAGCGTGGCGCGGGCTATCATTTCGACGTCGCCTCGCCCGGCAGCATCTTCACGGTGTCGATGAACCTGAAGGTCAAGCCCTTCGACGACATCCGCGTCCGCCAGGCGATCGCCTATCTCATCAACCGCGACGAAATCGCCGCGGCACTGGCGCCGGTCGGTCTGCGGACCTACGGAATCAATCCGACATCCTATCTCGGCGGATTCACAGCCGATACCATTCCCGCCGACATCCGTTACGACTTCAATCCGGACAAGGCCAAGGAGCTTCTCGCTCAGGCGGGGCTGCCGAAGGGCTTCAGCTTCAACGCCGATACCTCGCAGCGCGAGGACTACCAATCGATCATGCTGATCATCCAGCAGCAGCTTCGCGTCGGTGGTATCGACATGAAACTGAATATCAAGGACCACACGGCATTCCACGCCGATCAGGAAAACGACACCAACACGCTCTACCAGATGTCGTCCGCCTATCCGCCGGTCCCGACCCAAGCCATCCTGCAGCAGTTGAGCAAGGCGGCCGAGGTCAAGGCGGATGGATCGGGTGGGGCCAACTTCAGCCACTACGGCGCGGCAATTCCCGGTATCGACGACCTGCTGACCAAGGCGATGGACGAGCCAGACCTCAACCAGCGCATCAAGCTGGTTCAGGAGATCGAGGTGAAGTTTCTGACCGACATGCCGCTGCTGCCCATTTGCGACAACGGCTACATGCTGGTGCGCTCGCCGAATGTCGATCTCGGCTATGAAGTCAAATCTGGCTATGCCCACTGGCGTATGACCAAGGCGAAAATCACCGCCTGACAACGGCGGACGGGGAGGCAGATTCCCTCCCCGTCGCAACTGAACTCGAGGCGCCCGGCAGGCCGCTATGAAGCCGCCGGAGTTTTGCAGCCGCCTGATCCCAATCATATCCAAACGTGGACCCACATCCGCGCTGCGGAGCTTATGTCTTATTTGCGAGGAACTGCTGAATGAGCCTCTTTTCACCGGCGACGATCGTCCTGACCGATGAAGACGATATCTTCAGATCTACTGCCGTTCGTTGGGCCGCCGCGGAGTTGAAGCGGGCGCTCGATAAGCGTGGCGTCGCAACGACGATTACAGAGACCGCTGCACCGGGCTTCAACATCGAGGTATCCACCGGCATTAACCACTTCCCCGCTGGAATTTCCGCGTCTCGTCCCGACAAAGAGGAATCCTTCGCGCTCCACCGCGAGGAAAGCCGGATCATTGCCTGGGGGTCGGACGAGCGCGGCCTTGTCTATGCCCTGACGGAGCTTGCCGATCGCGTGCTATATGCCGATGGCGAAGATCTTTTCGCCGGAACGTTTCCGCTTGTCGAACAGCCTTCGGCGCGCGTGCGCAGCATGGCACGGCTGTTCTGCAGCGAGGAGGAAGACAAAGTCTGGTTCTACGACAAGCAGCAATGGCGGGATTATCTCACTATGCTTGCGTCCAACCGCTTCAATCGTTTCGCCCTGACGCTCGGCATGGGCTACAATTACCCCTACCACAATCCCTGGATCACCGACGTCTATTTTTACTTTCCCTACCCGTTCCTGCTGCAGGTACCGGGCTACGAGATCGATGTCGTCGAACTCGCCGAAGAGGAGCGTGATACCAATCTCGATATGCTGAAATTCATTGCCCAGGAGGCGGCAAAGCGCGGGCTCGAATTCCAGCTGGCGCTCTGGACTCAACGTTATGATTTCGACGACGTTCCGCGCGCCAACTATACGGTGCGCGGCGTGACCGATCGCAATCTCGCTCCCTATTGCCGCGATGCGCTGACGCTGCTTCTGAAGGAAGTGCCGGAAATTACCGGCCTGACTTTCCGGGTGCACGTCGAGGGCGGCATTGCCGAGGGCGATTACGGGTTCTGGCGCGAGGCCTTCAAGGGCGTTGCGGCCGCCGGCCGGCCGGTCGAGATCGATATGCACGGCAAGGGTCTCGATCATCAGATGCTGGAGATCGCTCGCCAGTCCGGCATGCCGTTCACCGCCTCGCCCAAATATCTTGCCGAGCATATGGGGCCGCCCTACCACCAGTCCGCCATCCGCAACAAGGAATATCCACCGGAAGTGGCGCGCAGCGAACGCGAGCAGCTGAGCGAGGGCTCCCGCAAATTCCTGCGCTACAGCTACGGCGATCTTCTGACCAAGGACAAGGACTACAAGGTCATCTACCGCATATGGGCCGGCACCCAGCGGGTGCTGCTCTGGGGCGACCCGGCCTTTGCCGCCGGCTATGGCCGCAGCTCGATGTTTGCTGGCTCCGATGGAGTAGAATGGTGCGAGCCGCAGAGTTTCAAGGGACGCATGGGAACCGGCATCCCGGGAAGCCGCTTCAACTACCAAAAACAGGGAATGCCGACACGGTACGACTGGCAGAAGTACGATTATCAATATCGTGTCTGGGGCCGCCTGCTTTATTATCCGGAAGCGCCGCGCGAGAGCTGGATGCGCTATCTTGCGCATGAATGCGGCGATGCCGCGGAAATCTGCGAAAAGGGTCTTTCCTGGGCAAGCCGCGTGCTGCCATTGATCAGTCTTACGCACGGGCCCTCCGCCTCGAACAATTACTATTGGCCGGAAATCTACACCAATATGCCGCTGATCGAAGGCGCGGGTTCGCGCGCCTACGGCTTCGACATGGAGGGGCCGCCACGCTTCGGCAACGCGCCGACTTTCGACTCCTCGCTCTTTGCCAGTCCGCGCGAATTTGCCGAGCTGCTGCTCGCAGGCAGGGAATCGCATCGCTACACGCCGCTCGACGTCGCCGACTGGCTGGAAAAGATGGCAGATGGTT
>JAGWJK010000404.1 GCA_028865845.1 Rhizobiaceae bacterium | reverse complement strand
GGACCGTGATGCTATTTTGCATACCGCTTCAGCGCTCGATCGTCTTTCAAGCAACCCATCATCCCTTTGACCCTGTACGTGATCCGGGCTTCGGCCGCGCTCTCAGGGGGGCGTTGCCGATTCGGCTGGGCTCAAGAACAGACCGATGAGGTCGCCGATCTCTGCGGATAGCGAGCTCGTGTCACCAGTCTTCTGTCGATAGGCTTTTCTTGGGGGGGCTATAAGGAGCCAAACGCACTGTGCGTTTGCAGCTGATGGTTCACACGGAGGACGAACTCTATCAGGAGCCAACAGCTTGGTCGGCGTATCCCAAAGGGAGGACCTGCAGTCGCGCAGCCAATCTGATGCCGGCGGCGATCGGATCGCCGTCGGCACGAATACCTGATGTCAGGATGCTTTGCCGCCGTTCTTCTTGCAAGTGCTGCGGAACTTTTCGCGATCCTTGCCATGAAGACCCTTGGCGTCGGCCTGGGCCGAACAGGCCTTCGAGACGGCAGTCTTGTCGGTAGACATTTTGCTCGGCGTCGCGGCCTTTGGCTTGGTCGCGGTTCCGGTGGGCTGGGTCGCCGTCGCGGCAGGTGTCGTTGTCGTGGCCGGCGTGGTGGTCTGCGCCATGGCAGCCGTGCCCAGAAGAGCAACGATTGCGGTGGCGGCAATAGTAGCAACAAGTCTCATTCTCGTGTCCTTTGCGGGATCGCTCTTTCGAGACGAATGCGGGTTTGCAGCTTGTGAATGCCAAGCAAGCCTTATTATCACTCTTTGCTACCGTTCAAAAAGCGGTTTGCGGAAACGCGCGGAAATGTCGCTGGCGACTTCATCGCGTGGCCGCCAGTTTCAGTCCGGGCAAGCGATCGAATACCATCGCTTTCGAAAGCGACGGTTTCTCGCCCTTCAAGGCAATTCAGCTCTTTTGCTGGCCGGCGGCTTCGAGGATCAGGGCGGCGATTTCATCCGGATGGGAGATCAGCGACAGGTGGCTGGATTTCAGCTCGATGGTCTTTGCCCCCATGCGCTTGGCCATGAAGCGCTCGAGGTCGGGGTTGATTGTCCTGTCTTCCGTGGACACAGCATAGAAGCTCGGCTTCGAGCGCCAGGCGGCGACGGTGGTCTTGCCGGTCAGCAGCTCCTTGTGGAACGGCTCCTGGACGGCATAGAGAACCTTCGCCTTGGCTTCCGGCAGGTCGCCAGCGAAATCGCGCAGGAAGGCCTCTTCGGTCAAACGACCTTCGTCACCGTCGAAGACGATGCCAGCCGAAGCTGGCGGCGTCGGATAGGTCTTGGCCAATGCTGTGTAATCTTCGCCGGCGTCGGGAGCGCGAGCTGCGACATAGACAAGGGCCGCGACGTTCGGATGCACGCCGGCCTCCGTCACTAGCATCCCCGAAAAGGAGTGGCCGACGAGAACTGTCGGTCCGTCCTGGCGTTCCAGCACGCGTTGAACCGATGCGACGGCCTCTGGCAGCGTCGTCAGCGGGTTCTGCACGGCGGTGGCGTTCAGCCCTGCAGCCTGCAGACGGCCGATGACCTCGGTCCAGCACGATCCGTCGGCAAACAACCCATGCGCAAGCACCACGTTGCGCGCCTTTACAGGTGCAGCAACTGCGGCTGCCGCCATGCTGCGGGTCGATACAAGAGATGCGGCGGCGCCGGCCAGGAGGGCGGCAGAGAAAGTACGTCTGTTCATCATCATGACCTGGTTTCCTTCTGCATGACGCAGTTTGAAAAGTGCACATGTCCGGTTTGGGAGGCGGGACCGGGCCGCGCGAAAATTGTTGATATGGACGCTCTGTGGAGAGCGATCTCTTGGCCTAGTGCGACCTGCTGTTTGGCGTCGTTCGGCATTGGAAGATCGTACGCTTGTGCATTCCAGCCGGTCGTTTCGGCGTATCTTTGTATGCAAGATCTCGCTTGCATGACTAATATGTATTCTCAAAACGGAAATTCGTCAATTATTGAATACGTAACAGCTTCGTGATAGATATTTTGCATGCGTTGAGCGGAATTCAGTCTGGATTTTATACACGGTGGATTGTTCGGCGACTGCGGCGGAGTTCGGGAGGATGTGCGATGACGAATGGACTTGAGGATGAAGACGAGGGCGATCGTGGGCTTTTGTCCGATCGCATTCGCAATGCCCTCACCGATGAGATCACCGGTGGTGCGCTGCCGGCGGGTGCGGCACTTGATGAACAACAGCTTGCCGATCGTTTCGGTGCTTCGCGGACCCCGGTTCGGGAAGCACTGCGTCAGCTAGCGGTCAGCGGCCTTGTCGAGATGCGCGCGAGACGCGGTGTCGTCGTTGCGCGGATTACTCCTGAGCGCATCATGGAAATGTTCGAGACCGTTGCCGAGATCGAGGCCATGTGCGTGCGATTGGCGACCTATCGCATGACGCCGCTAGAGCGCAGTCATTTGATCGAGTTGCACGAGGCGTCGGAGGCCCTCGTCTCACGGGGTGATTTCGATGCCTATGACGCCTTCAATCGCGACTTTCACGACGCGATCTATCACGCCACTCACAACGGCTTCCTGGCCGAACAGGCGATTGCCGTGCGAACACGGCTAAACGGTTTTCGACGAACGCAGCTTCGCCAGAGCGAGCGTTTGCGTCGGTCGCGGGACGAGCACGAGGCGATCATGCAGGCGATAGCCGAGGGAGACGGCGAGATGGCCTCCCGGCGTATGCGCGCGCATATGCTGAATGCTGCGACCGCGCTTCGTCGCTTCATCGAGACCAGCAAGTTGGCGTGAGGTGCGGTTTCGGATATTCCGGCGGCGATTGACTGACAGCCTGCGGTTGAGGCAAGGTATGAGGGTGGGCTCGGAGCCTTTTTGGTCGAGCCCCGGGGGCATTTATCGGAAAGTCGAGGCAGCCTGGGCCCGTGATGAAAGATCGCCGCTCGTCGTCTCCGGTGCGGCGTTCGATCTGTCGTCCGTTGCTCAACGAATCCGATCGAAAATACGACATTGCAGTCTGCATCCACCGTTCTGTCCGCTGGAAACAGCTGAGCAAACTCAAGCTGCAAATTGCGTTTGAAACGGGCAACTTATGACCGGTGTCAGCGGGAGCCGACAATCAAAGAAGGGGGATTTCATGCGCATTCTGTCCAATCTGTCGGCGGCAATCGTTCTGACCATCGCCGGGTCAACGGCGGCTCTTGCCGAGCAGATCAAGGTCGGTCAGCTCGACTGCGATCTTTCCGCCGGGCTTGGCGCGATCATCGGCTCGCAGCAGGAGGTCAACTGCCTGTTCACGCCGTCCGTGCCCGGTCCGAGCAAGACCTATGTCGGCAAGATCACGCAGTTTGGCTTCGATATCGGGAAGATCGAGAAAAGCCGCATGATCTGGCTCGTCTATTCGACCACCGGTCGCAAGGATGGCGGCGTAGAGGGGACGTATCGTGGAGTTTCGGCGGATGCGAGCGTCGATGTCGGATTGGGAGCCAATGTTCTCGTTGGCGGCGACCACGGTTCGCTGTCGCTGCAGCCAATATCCGTCGAGACCGAGGACGGCTTCAACATTGCCGTCGGCGTGGCCGAGATGAAATTGCGTTTGGCGGAATAGCGGTGGAGGAAACGTCCATACTGCTACGGCCTCGGTCGGGCTTGCATGTACGTCGCTGTTGGGACGTTTGAAAAGAAGAGGCGATCCGTACCCTAAGTGCTTCTGATCGAGGCCGGATTGATCTTTGCTGGCACCTCCCATTTTTGCAGCTCTCGACTCGCTTTTTCGGAGGCGGTATGGGTGAGGCGATCTTCACATTCGCGTAAAATCACCGCTGACCGGGAGGGCGAGCACATTGTTTTTTTTCCTTTTGTCCACCGGTGTGTTTCTGTGCCTGTGTGCTGCAATGACGGCGGGGATGGTGCTTCGCAATTATTTGCCGGATCATCATCTCAATACCGATTCCAAGGATGCGATCAGGCTGGCGACTGTAATCGTCGGTACTTTGTCGGCGCTTGCGCTCGGATTGCTGATCGCGTCCGCAAAGACGACCTACGACAACGCCGACCTTGAGCTGCGCACTTCCGCCGCGCGCATTGTGCTGCTCGACCGCGTGATGGCGCATTACGGTCCGGAGACGACAACGGCCCGGCAACAGCTGGCCAAGGTGGTCGAACGGCGGCTGAGACGCGGCTGGACTGCAGCGACGGCCGACGAGGCTGCCGGTGGCGAAGCCGAGTTCCAGGATATCGAACTGGTGCAGAGCAATCTGCGAGATTTGGTGCCGACCAACGATATCCAGCGTTCTCTGCAAAGTCGTGCTCTGGAGGTGAGCGGGATGGTGGCTGAGGGCCATTGGCTGCTGGTCGAAAGCGCAAATACCGGTCTGCCCTGGCCGTTCCTGACGATTTTGGTGCTGTGGCTTGCACTGCTTTTTGCCACCTTCGGTCTGCAGGCCCCGCCCAATCCGACGGTCATCTGTATTCTCGCCGTCTGCGCGCTCTCGGTGGCGACCGCGATTTTCCTGATTACCGAGATGGCGGACCCTTATCAGGGGCTGCTGCACATATCGGACGAACCTCTTCGCGAAGCGCTCGGACGTCTGGGGCAGGGCGATGCGACGCAGGCAACGTTTACAAAGTGACGACGCGGCACCGTCGGATTGCTTGACGCGGAAGAGCCGTCGGGTAGTTAGTGGCAGCATGCCGAGGTTGCGTGTTCCGACCGAAACGCCGAAGTCTTGAGGATGATATGCCGATACCGCTTACGCATTTGAAGGGCTTCGAGGGAGCCATTTCGATCCCCGCTATCGGCCTTGAGCTGATCGAGCGCCTGTCTGCGAGTGCGACCGAAGGCGCCTTTTCCATCATCGAGACGATCAATGCACCGGGCTTCGGTCCGCCCCGCCATCGTCACCAGGAAGCGGAAATTTTCCGGGTGCTCGAAGGACGTTACCTGTTCGAGGTCGATGGGCGGCGTTTTTATGCGGAAGCCGGCGATGTCATCAATGTTCCCGGCGGCGTATCGCACGCATTCGTCAATGTTACCGATAAGCCCGCGAGCCAGTATATCGTGATCGCGCCCGGCCTCGATGCCGTCGCCTTCTTCACCGGCCTCGGCGAAGTCATGCGCAATGGCAGGCCGGATACTGATGTCCTGAACGTGTTCGCAGAAAAATGGGGAATGGAATTTCTCGGGCCGCCGTTGAAGGCTTCGGACACGCCGACCGAGGCGTAACAAGGCC
>JAGWJK010000403.1 GCA_028865845.1 Rhizobiaceae bacterium | reverse complement strand
CCTTCAGCGCCTCAGTCATGGCCGGTTCGTTGACGCGCATCAGCCAAGGCGCGACGCCCTTCCTCATTCCGCTGATGCTGCAGCTCGGCTTTGGTCTCTCCGCCGCTGCTGCCGGCCAGATCTCGATTGCGACTGCCCTTGGCTCGATGGCGATGAAGCCGCTGCAGGTGAGAATCCTGCGCACGCTCGGCTTCCGCACCAGCCTGATGATCTTCGGCGTCATCGGTACGCTTGCCTATGGCCTGTGTTCGATCTTCCGGCCCGACTGGCCGCTGCCGCTGGTCTTCGTCATTCTGTTCTTCTGCGGCTTCTTCATGTCGTTCCAGTTCACGGCGTACAACACCATCGCCTATGACGAGATCGGACGTGACCGCATGAGCTCGGCGACGAGCTTTTACACGACCTTCCAGCAGCTGATGCTGTCGCTCGGCATCTGCATCGCAGCCCTTGCCCTGCATGCTTCCATGTACGTCCATGCGCACGAGACCGCCGAGATGGGAGACTTCTCGATCGCCTTCGTGGTCGTTACCTTGATTGCGCTGCTTGCCATGTTCTGGAATGCACGCTTCTCGCGCACAGCCGGCTCGGAGATCAGCGGCCACCGGCGGAAGTCGCCCGAGGATTCGCTCGGCGGCCACTGAATTTCACCGCCGCGCCACATCGAATTCATCAGGTAGCGTGGCCGGCGGTTCCACCGGATCGTGGCCAAAAAACAAAAAAGGCCGGGCTAACCCGACCTCTTCCCTCATTGTCTCGACGATCGATGCCAGTACATCCGTGGTCAAAGATCGAAGACAAATGGCTTACATGGCTTCCAGCTGATCAGCCGACATCTTGCCCGAACGCTTGTCCTGGACAAGCTGGTAGGAAAGCTTCTGGCCGTCGCGGAGATTGCTCATTCCAGCGCGTTCAACGGCGGAAATGTGGACGAACACGTCCGTCGCGCCGTCGTCAGGCTGAATAAAACCAAAACCCTTGGTAGCATTGAACCACTTTACAGTACCTGTGCTCATAACGATGACCTTTCAATCACTCATATAAAGATTGCATTCCAGGCGACCGCCCGGGTGCAGTAGACCGATTTTGAGAGGGAAGTTCGTCAGTGTCGCGCAGAATGCGTCGATGCAAAGTTCATTCAGCAATATCGATAGGCGCTCTTGTATCTGATATGGGCCTCCGCCACAAGGTGAAACATTCAGAATATCGAAAATAGTCAAATATTTCGGCAAAACCGGCGTAAATCCGGCAAATTCCTGATCGATTTCCAGTAAAAAACCGAAAGTCGTTCTATATATTTTCCCAATATTTTTTCATTTTTGATTTTGGAATTTCTCGAAAATTTTCTTTCGATTTCTTGATTTTCCTCAACGCGAATTCGACGATTTTCTTGCAGAATTGTAGAATTATATCGCTAATACGAATGGCATCCGATAAGACTAGCCCAATACGCTCAAGCATCAATCGATGCATCGCCGGATATCCTCCGCGACCCAGCCAACACCGACACGAAACCGGAGGCCATCATGGCGTCACCGAACAAAGACAGTCTATTTGGCTCAAAGAAGCAGGCATCGCTCGTCAAAGCCAGCCAGCTGGATTCCACCGTCAAGGAAATCATCGCCAGCGAGCAGGCCGGCCGCGAAAGGAAAACCGCGCGGCTCCGGGAACTTCGTCTTGAAAAAGAGGCCTCCCAGCCGGCACCCGAGCCCAAGGTCAAGACCAAGCGCAAGGCGGTCAAGGGAGGCGAATAACTCCAACCCTGCGTCGTTAAGAACATAACCTTTCCGATCGACGATACGCATTCCGTAGACACTGCATTCACGGCCGCCGCATTGAACTGGCGGTGGCTTCCGCCGTAAACTGCGACCATTCCGCTAGTCCCTTCTGGAGCATAAAATGGTCGCCGGCATTCATCACATCACGTTGATCACCCGCAAGGTACAGGCGAATGTCGACTTCTATGCCGGCTTTCTCGGTCTGCGGCTGGTCAAGCGCACCGGCGGTTTCGAGGATGCGAAGCAACTGCACCTCTTCTATGGCGACGCTGTGGGAGCGCCGGGATCGCTGGTGACGTTTCTGGTCTGGGAGGATGGTTCTCCGGGTCGCGCCGGCATCGGCCAGGTCGGCGAGATTTCGCTTGCGATCGATCCCGCCAGCATCGGCTTCTGGCTGACCCGCGCCCTCAGCGCCGGATTGCGGCCGGAAGGCCCTTCGGAAGAATTCGGTGAACCTGTTCTGCGCCTGAAGGACCCAGACGGCATCATCGTCAAACTCGTCGGCGCCGGCAATCTCGCGGCGACTGCACCTTGGGCGGCCGAAAAAATCCCGCCGGAACATGCGATCAGGCGCATCCGCGGCGCAACGCTCTTCAGCGAGACGCCGCAGGAGACGCAGACGCTGCTGGTCGAGCATTTCGATTACCAGCCGCAGACCGCCAACGGCGCCATTAGTCGCCTGGTCTCCACATCAGGCGATATCATCGACGTCAGGGACGCCCGCGGTTTCTGGGCAAGCGCGCCTGGAACCGGCACGGTCGACCACGTCGCTTTCCGGGCCATCGACGATGCCGAACTGCAATCGGTTCGCACGGCGTTGCAGGCCGTCAATTCCTGGCCGACGGCGATGCACGATCGCAAATATTTCCGCTCGCTCTATGTCCGCGAACCCGGCCGCATCCTGTTCGAGCTTGCGACCGATGCGCCGAGCATGCTGGTCGACGAGGATGAGGCGGCACTCGGCACGCGCCTGTTCGTGCCTGGAGAAAATCCGGAAAAGCTCGCCGAACTGACCGTCGTGCTGCCGCAGTTCTCGATGCCCGGCGAGCCGCGCGTCATCTATCGCGACCTGCCCTTCGTCCACCGCTTCTTCACTCCGGAAGAGCCCGACGGCAACATCTTCATCCTGCTGCACGGCTCCGGCGCCAACGAGACGACGATGCTGCCGGTCGCCCACAAGATCGACGCGAACGCGACACTTCTGAGTGCCCGCGGTCGCGCGGTCGAGGAAGGCTCGCCGCGTTGGTATCGCCGCATTACGCCCTTCTCCTTCGATCAGGCCGATATTGCCAATGAAGCGGAGGCCTTTGCCGCCTTTGTCGACGGCGCCATCAAAGCCTATGATCTCGACCCGGAGCGCATCGTCTATATCGGCTATTCGAATGGCGCGAACCTGCTCAACGCCATGATGTCATTGCAGCCGCACGTGATCCGCCGCGCCGTCCTCTTGCGTTCGATGGCAGTACTGACCAATCCCCCGGCAGCGGATATGTCCGACGCCGATGTGCTAATCATTGCAGGCGAGAAGGACGATTATGGCCCCTATGCGCAAACACTTGCCGAACAACTGCGAGCCAATGGGGCAACGGTAAACCTGCAGACCATCCCCTTCGGTCATGAACTGACCGACACGGATGTCCCGATCGTCCAGGCGTGGCTGAAGCGCTTCGAGGTCTGAGGGTTTTCGCGCCGGAAACATGAAACTTCGTGACTGGCTCTATAGAGCCCCTCACCCCAGCCCTCTCCCCGCTTGCGGGGAGAGGGGATTTTCCCGGGATTCTCAAAGTTTTCCGCAATAGCAGCACATTCTAACCAGTCCCCTCGCCCCGCCTGCGGGGAGAGGGTTAGGGTGAGGGGCATTCCTCGGTCCAAAGTTGCAGCGCCGAGCGACCCCCTCTGCCAACCCGCCCCTACAACAGGCTCTTTGCCATCATCATGTGCACGCCCTTGTTGCCGTTGACCGTCTGGGTGACATGCAGGTCGCCGGCGAGGCTGCAGAGCGTATAGGCATCCTCGCGCGACAGACCGGTCTTCTCGCCGATCAGCACGATCATGTCACGCAATGCCATGACCGAGCATTGGTCGAGATCGGGGTCCATGCCCATGGTGATGTAGTGCGTCGGCGTCTCGGCGCGGGGATAGGCGAAGTTCAGGTCATCGCGGACGATGAACTGGAAAGTGCCGCGCAACGCCGTCTCGATCGCCGTGATGCAGACCTCGCCATCCCCCTGAACGCCATGACCGTCGCCACAGGAAAACAGCGCGCCCTCATTGAAAACGGGGAGGTAGAGCGTCGTGCCCGCCACCAGTTCCTTGTTGTCGATATTGCCGGCATGCGCCCGCGGCATGATCGATGAGATGCGCCCCCAATTGGCAGGCGGCGCAACGCCCATGACGCCGAAGAAGGGCGCCAGCGGCAGCTTCAGCCCCCATGGCAGATGTGCGACATTGGCGGCGGCATCGAGCGGGATATTGAGGAGGCGCGCCGTCTCGAAATCGTAAGGCAGCGTGCCGGCAAGCGGACGAATGACGTTGTAGCCCCAATCCTGACGCAACTGCACGTCCTTGATGCGCACTTCCAGCACCTGGCCGGGCTTGGCGCCACGAATGGCGACAGGCCCCGTCAGGATATGGCCCGGCATTTCCTGGACCGAATTCTGGTGAATATCGAGCAGTTCCGGCGGGATGAAGAAATCCCCTTTCGGCAGCACGTCGGGACCGCCGGATACGGTGTCGATGATGACGGTGTCGCCGCTGTCGACCGTCAGCGACGGAGGGCGCTTGGGGTCGAAATAGCCCCAGGCGCAGTTTGCCGAAGAGGCAGGCAGATGATGGTCCATTGCTTAGTCGTCCTTCGTCACGCCCTTGAGGCTGATAAGGCCCGTCGGCAGCGGCTGAAACCCGTGGATCTTCTTGGAGAGAACGAAGGGCCACGGCTGATGATAGAGATAGATGATCGGCAGGTCGTCCTGAATGATCGCCTGCGCATCGTCATAAAGCTTCTTGCGAGCATCGAAATTACCTTCGACTTTTGCCTTGTCCAGATCGTCGGTGACCTGGCTGTTGCAATAGCCGGCATAATTCAGGCCGTCCTTGCAGGCGAGGAACTGATGGATATTGCCGTCAGGATCGTAGCGGCCCGACCAGCCGGTCAGCACCGCGTCGAAATCGCCGCCCTGCGCCTGCGTCAGCATCGTCGTGAACTCGACGGCATGCAGCTTAATGTCGAAACCGGCTTCGGCGCCCATGGCCTGGATCATCTGGGCAATCTGGTCGCTGGTGGTCGAGTTGGCATAGATCAGTTCGAAGGAAACCTTCGGCGTGCCGGCTTCGGCGAGCAGCGCCTTTGCCTTCTCGACATCATGCCCGCTGACCTTGATCGACGTATCGTGGAACGGGCTGACCTCGGTGAACG
>JAGWJK010000402.1 GCA_028865845.1 Rhizobiaceae bacterium | reverse complement strand
CGGCGCGCGTTTAACAGTGCCTCGTGCGCGGATGATCGCCCGCCTGCCCCCAACCGGCTCAATACCGCCGATCCAGCAGCGCCTCGATCGCGTGTTCGCCGACCGGGCGGCTGAAGAAGTAGCCTTGGCCGTGGTCGCAGCCGGCGTCGCGGAGGAAGTCGGCTTGTCCTTGTGTCTCAACACCTTCGGCCACGACGTCCAGGTTCAGGCTGCGGGCGAGCGTGATGATCGTGGAGACGATCGCGCTGTCCCTTTCGGCCTCAGGAGCCTGGGTCAGAAAGGACCGGTCGATCTTGAGGCGGGAAAGCGGCAGCGTCTTTAGCATGCTGAGGCAGGAATAGCCGGTGCCGAAGTCATCGATCGACAGGCCGACGCCCATGTCGGTCAGTTCGCCCATCATTCCGACGACGGCGTCGACGTCCTGCATGATCAGGCTTTCGGTAATCTCGATCTCCAGGAGAGACGGTTCGAGGCCGCTTTCTTTGAGTGCGGCGGCGACCTGGGCGATGATATCGTGGTTCTGGAACTGTCGGGGGGAGACGTTGACGCTGATGCGGACCCGGCGCCCGTTTTCGTCCTGCCATTTGCGCGCCTGCCGGCAGGCCTTGCGCAGGATCATTTCTCCGAGCGTGACGATGATCCCCGTCTCCTCCGCAAGTGGAATGAAATCGGATGGACCGACGAGCCCTTCGGCGGGATGCATCCACCTCACCAATGTCTCCACGCCCGAGACCAGGCCCGTCCGCAGATCGATCTGCGGCTGGAAATGCAGAATGAACTCATCGCGCTCGACGGCGCGGCGCAGCTCTTCCGCCCGGAGAAATTTACGCCGCGCATTGTCGGCAATATCAGGCGAGAAGATCTGAAGGCTGTTACGACCCGTTTCCTTGGCGCGGTACATCGCCAGATCGGCAGCCTTGAAAAGCTCCGGCGCGAGACGACCATGGGTCGGGAAGCAGGCGACGCCGATGCTGCAGTTGACCTGCAGATCCATGCCCTCGATGGTCAAGGGGTGGGAGACGAGCGAGCGGATACGCCCGAATTTCGCTTCGAACCCTTCGTCGTCCTCGTGAAGCACAAGGATGAATTCATCGCCGCCGATGCGGGCGACGATGTCGTTGCCGCCCATGGACGCGGTGAGCCGAGCCGCCGTCTGCCTGAGCAGTTCATCGCCGGCGGCATGGCCGAGCGTGTCGTTGATTTGCTTGAAATTATCGAGATCGAGAAAGCCGATCGCCAGCTTGCGCGACGAGAGATCGGCGCCTGCGAGAATATCCGGCAGCCTCTGTTCGAGGGAGCTTCGGTTCAAGAGCCTGGTCAGCGCGTCGTGTTCGGCGAGAAAGCGGATCTGTTCTTCCGCCTGCCTGCGATCGATGGCGATGCCGGCCATGCGGCTCGCCCCGGCAAGGAATTCGATGAGGCTGCTGCTCAGCTGGTTTCCCGAGGTCGAGACGCTGATCAGGCCGTGATGGTCGCCGCTCACCGACAGAATCTCGAAGCAGCGGAGATTGCCGGCGCCCGAGGTCAGCCTCGACACGGTATCGCGCAGAAGTTCCGTCGATGACGACGCCAGTGCTTCCACCAGCGTGTCCGGCAGCTGGGAAATGAAAGGCGTGGTCGAAAGCGGTGCGGCCCCGTCGGCGGAGAAGACCACCGCAGCGCAGTGTATGCCTTCGGCGAGACCTTCGACCAGTCCGGTCAACTCCTCCATGAACTGCGGAATGGCGACCGAGGAGACGATCATTTCCAGAATGCGGGCCTGTGCCTGTATCAGCCGTTCGGCTGCCTTCTTCGCGGAAATATCGCGGGAGGTTCCGACGATGCCGATCGTCTTGTCGTTCCTGTCCTTCAGCGGCACGCGTGACATCATCAGCCATCGGTCCGGCCCGCCGCGCATGGCCTTTTCCTCGAAGCCGAGATCGGGCTCGCCGGTCTCAATGACGCGCTGTTCTATTTCGGTGATACGCGCATCTTCGGCGGCCTTGCCGTGAAGGTCGACATCCGTCAGGCCGATAATGTCGCCGACGCTGGACAGTCCGTTGTTGCTGACGATCGCGTGGTTAGCGTAGAGAAAGCGCCCCTGCAGATCCTTGACGTAGATATAGTCCGGGACATGATTGACCATGGCTTCGAGCCATAGATAGCGTTCGGCGATCTTCGGATCCAGCCAAGGGGCGTTTGCTTCGGCGGGCGTCGTCCGATCGGGACCACCCGTCTCGTACTTGGTTTCAAACGCCATTTGTTCAGTCGATTCGGAGATTTTTGCCATAGCCCACGTCATGTCTGCGATGTCGGGCGCATCATAATCACAATAGGTTATGTGAGAATGAACGGCGGATCAGGGGCTTGGCGGCGTAAGCGACAATTCCGGGCGGGAAAAATAGAAGTGGCCGGGATCAGCAGGATCCCGGCCATGCTTTTGATCAGGCGCGTTCCTTGAAGTCGGCATCCGCTTCGTCGGGGCCGCCCATGGCGAGATCGAGCGCGAAGCCCTTGATGCGGGCCTGCTGAGCCGCAACCGCATTCGCAGGCTTTATCGTCTTTGTCGGACGCGGGGCTGCGGCGACGCGGGCAGCGGCTTTTGCCGGTGCCGAGCGGGTTCCCTTCTGCGAAGCCGTATCGACCTTGAAGAAGGCGATCGAAGCCTGCAGTTCTTCTGCCTGGGCAGCGAGTTCTTCGGAGGTCGCCGACATCTGTTCCGAGGCTCCAGCGTTTTGCTGGGTTACCTTGTCGAGCTGCTGGATCGCTTCGTTGATCTGGCCGGCACCGATATCCTGCTCGCGGCAGGCAGCGCTGATTTCCGAAACCAGTTCCGCTGTCTTGCGGATATCCGGCACCAGGCGGCCAAGCATATCGCCGGCATCGGCGGCAGCTTTCACCGTATCACCCGACATGGCGCTGATTTCGGCTGCGGCAGACTGTGACCGTTCGGCAAGCTTACGGACTTCCGAGGCAACGACCGCAAAACCCTTGCCGTGTTCGCCGGCGCGAGCCGCTTCGACGGCAGCGTTCAGAGCAAGCAGGTCGGTCTGGCGGGCGATTTCCTGGACGATGCCGATCTTCTCAGCAATCGTGCGCATGGCGGTGACGGCGCGGCTGACCGCATCGCCGGAGGCTTCGGCATCTTTGGCCGACTGACGGGCGATCTTTTCGGTCTGGGCGGCGTTGTCGGCGTTCTGCTTGATGTTGGAGGCCATTTCCTCCATTGCGGCAGAAGCTTCTTCGGCAGATGCGGCTTGCTCGGTTGCGCCCTGCGACACCTGCTCGGAGCTTGCCGAGAGTTCCTGGCTGCCGGCGGAGACGTTGTCCGAGGCGGAAATCGCATCTGCTACGACGCTGCGCAGGCGCTCGACCATCTGTTCCAGAGCGATGCCGAGCGTGTCCTTGTCCGAGAGCGGCTTCGGCTGCACGGTCAGATCGCCGTTCGAGATCTGCTTGGCGACATCGGAGGTGATGCGCAGGTTTGCGACCATCGCCTGCATGGCATTGCCGAGCGAATCCTTGTCGGAGAGCGGCTTTACGGTGACGGCGAGATCGCCGATGGAGATGCGGTCGGCAACGGCTGCCGTTTCACGCAGATTGGTCGTCATGTTCTGCATCGAGAGGCCGAGCGTGTCCTTGTCGGAGAGCGGCTTCGGCATGACGGACAGGTCGCCCTTGGCGATCTGGTCGGCGATCCCGGCGGTGTTGCGCAGGTTCTCGGTCATGCGCTTCATGGCGTTGACGAGATCGCGAATTTCGTCATTGCTCTTGTGCTCGATGTCCTGGTTGAGATCGCCAAGGCTGACGGCGTCGGCGAGCGTCACAGCACGGCGCAGGCCACGCGAGATGTTCACCAGAATCCAGATCGCGAAGGCGGCAGAGACGAGCGCGACGCCGATGGTGATGCCGAGCAGCAGATTGCGCGACTGCGCGTACTGATCGTTTGTGGCGCTGTCTGTTTCATGGACGTTGCCGGTGACGGTATCGTTGAGCTTCTGCAGGGTGGCCAGCAGTTTGATTGTAACTTCCTGGCCTTCGCCCATGGAAATCGCGCCGGCCTGATTGTTCGATTCGGTGGTGTTCTGGCGGGCGAGATCGGCGATACGGTCTTGGAGAACGATCCACTTCGAATAGAGATCGTTGAATTCGGCGATCTCGTTGCGGATATCCGGGTCAGGCGAGCCGGAAAGCCGGCTTGCGATCGACTTGATTTCGTCGCGCTGCTTGGCAATTTCGCCGACATAACCGGCGATCTTGCTGGCGTCGGTGTTGATGATGGCGTCCTTTTCGGCCCGCACCGAGGTGAGGACGGCGTCCGCCAGGTTTCCGGAGTCTCTAAGGTCCGCGACCGGTCCTGCGACCATGTCGCTGATGTCACTGTTCAAAGAGGAGAGGTTGTAGATGGAAATGGCCGCCATCGTGCAGGTCAAGAGCACGATGAGGGTAAAGACTAGGCTCAGTTTCAGTTTGATCGTAGATCGCATGGTGATGCCCCTTAAAAAGCGGTTCGTCGCTTGCGAGGTTTCATGGTTCGGGTTGGGACAGCTTCGCCGCTTCTGTCGAACGGGACTCTTCATGAATCTCGCCGGCGCATACACGCGCAGGGCATTCCGGATTACAGCCGCTTTGGCGCCGATGACGCCTAGTCGTGACGGGTTGAGAAAATGGCCTGCAGATTGGGGATGATGATGAATTGTCCCCCTCTCTTGACCAGACAGTGAATGTAGTCGGGACGCCATCGCATCCCCACGCTGGGCGGTGCTTCGCTGGACGCCTTGGCAAGTGTGGTGACTTCATTCACCTTGTCCGTCCGCAGGCCCACGAGCGTGGGTTCATCCTGCAGGTCGAGTTCGATAACGATAAAGCGGCTATCGATAGTGGCTTCCGCCGCCTCCATGCCGAAGGCGAGGCGGAGATCGGCAAGGGGGATGACCTTGCCGCGGAAATTGATAACGCTGGCCACAAAGGGCTGGCTGCCGGGAACGGCGGTTTCGGGCAGGATATCGAGGATTTCCTGGACCATGACGGCCGGAAGGGCGAAGGTCTCGCCGTTGAGGTCGAAGGTCAGCACCTCGAGTTCGTCGGCCTCCTGCCAGAGGCTGTCGGGTTTGTCTATTGTTTCGCTCATCCTGCGGCCCGCAAATGCGCCTCCTGTTGCTGGCCGACGCCGACCAGATGCACCACGTCAAGAATGAGAGCGACGCTGCCGTCGC
>JAGWJK010000401.1 GCA_028865845.1 Rhizobiaceae bacterium | reverse complement strand
ATGTCGTCAACGTCATCATCGTAGACTTCAGAGGCACGGACACGTTGGGCGAGATCGCCGTCGTGACCATTACCGGCCTTGCCATCCTCGCGCTGATCCGCATCCGCGCCGGGGGTGAACGCAGGCTCGCGTCGAATGATCCCGATCGGGAGGAAATGGAGGCGGAGCGTTCATGAACACATTGATCTTCCGCACGGTCGCCCCGTTTCTCACCGCGCTGATGCTTTTGTTTTCGGTTTTCGTGCTGCTGCGCGGTCACAACGAACCGGGCGGGGGCTTCATCGGCGGATTGATCGCGGCATCGGCGCTGGCGATCTATGGCATCGCCTGCGGGGTGTCGGCCGTGCGCCGTGCCATCGTTTTTCACCCTTTGGCGATCGCCGGTTTCGGTCTGCTGGCCTCGACGCTGGCCGGCCTGCTGTCGATTGCCTTCCGTGTGCCGTTCATGACCGGACTTTGGGTCTATCCGCATCTGTTCGGCACCGAGGTTCCGCTTTCGAGCGTCATGCTGTTCGATGCCGGTGTCTATCTGGTTGTCGTCGGCGCCATTACCTCGATCGCGCTGGCGCTCGAAGAGAGGGAGGTCGAGTGATGGAGAGCGTATTTGCCGCGCTTGTCGGCCTGTTCTTCGCCGCTGCGATCTATCTGATGCTGTCGAAGTTTTCGATCCGCATCATGCTCGGCATCGCCATCCTCGGAAATGCCGTCAATCTCTCGCTATTCACCGCCGGTCGAGTGACGCGCGAAGTGCCGCCGATTATCCCCGATGGCGCCGATACGCTTGCCGCCGACGCTGCCAATCCGCTGCCGCAGGCACTTATCCTGACCGCCATCGTGATCTCGTTTTCTTTCCTCGCTTTCCTGCTGGTGCTGACCTATCGCGCCTACCAGGATTTGAAGACCGACGACACCGACGACATGCGCGTGGCCGAGCCACGCGAGCGGCCGTTGCCACCGCTGGGGTACTGACGTATGGCTGCTCCGACCGACAAGATCGTCGATCTATCCGCAGCGCTGGTGACGACACCTGTCGAGGCGGGGCACTGGCTGGTCATCATGCCCGTCGCGCTGTGTATCGGGCTTGGCGCAATCCTGATGATGCTGCGCAATCATGTCGGGCTGCAAAGCTGGATTGCCATCCCCGGCCTTGCTTTGCTTGTGCTGATCGACGCGGCCCTGCTTGCCAAGGTGATCAGTGACGGGCCGGTGACGATGGTCATGGGCCGCTGGCTGCCGCCGTTTGGCATCGCTTTCACCGTCGATCTTCTCGGTGCCATACTGGCGCTGACGGCGGCGGTCGCCGCCTTGGCGGCAAGCCTCTATGCGCTCGGCGAAATCTCGGTCAGCGGCCGCCGTTACGGCTTCTTCCCCTTTCTCCTGCTGCTGCTTGCGGGCGTCAGCGGTGCGTTCCTGACCGGCGACCTCTTCAATCTCTACGTCTGGTTCGAAGTGTTGCTGATCTCTTCCTTCGGCTTGCTGGTTCTCGGCTCGGAACGGGAGCAGATCGACGGCGCGATGAAATATGCGGTGCTGAACCTCATCGCCACCACGCTCTTTCTCGTCTCCGTCGGCTATATCTATGCGGTCTTCGGCACGCTCAACATGGCTGATATTGCCATGAAAGCTCGAGCCCTGGGAAATTCGCAGCCGTTGATGACGCTTGCCGGTCTCTTCCTGCTCGCCTTCGGCATGAAGGCCGCAGCCTTCCCGGTCAATTTCTGGCTGCCGGCTTCCTATCACACGCCGCGCATAACCGTTTCGGCGATCTTTGCCGGCCTGCTGACAAAGGTCGGCGTCTACGCGCTGATCAGGGTGCTGGTGATGCTGCTGCCGGTGGAGCGGGCGGGGCTCGGTCCGGTTACGGCGATTGTTGCCATGGCGACCATGCTGGTTGGTGTTATGGGCGCGCTTGGTGAAATCGATATCCGACGGATGCTCGGCTATGTCGTCATCTCGGGCATCGGCACCATTCTTGCCGGCGTTGCGCTTGGGAATGCCGACGGCCTCAGCGGCGCGATCTTTTATGCTCTGCATTCCATGGTACTGATGACGGCGCTCTATCTGCTGGCCGGCCAGGCCGCCCGGCTCGGTGGTGGTTTCTCACTGGCGGCGCTCGGCGGGCTCTACCGGCAAAGCGGCTGGTTTGCTGGTCTGTCTCTTGCCCTGTTCTTCGCCGCCGGCGGCCTGCCGCCGTTTTCCGGTTTCTGGCCGAAAGTCATATTGGTCAAGGCAGCCCTTGATACCGGCGCCTGGTGGATCGCCGTTGCCATCCTGTTGACGGGTTTCCTGACGACGATCGCCTTCGGCCGTTTGTTCCTGCTGGCCTATTGGCGCCCAAGCCCGACCTTAAGTGATATCGTCTCCAAACCAATCGGCTGGCAGGCTGGCGTCCCGCTCGTAGCGCTGACTGCGTTGGTCGTGGGGTTCGGTCTTTTTCCCGAGTGCCTGCTGCATCTGACGCAACTCGCTGCTGCCGGGCTGGATGATCCCCGGGCCTATCTGCATTCGGTTTTTCCAGGCACGGGAGGGGCGCAATGATCCTTCTGGTGCTCAACCTGCTGCTTGCCGTCGCCTGGGTTGCGATCAGCGGCAGTACGTCCTTCTTGAATCTCGTCTTCGGCTTCGTCGTTGCGGCCTTTGCGCTGATGATCGTCCGTGGATCGTATGGCGGTACGCTCTATCTCGGCCGTGCGCGGTCCATCCTCACGCTCCTACTGGTGTTCCTGGTCGAGCTTGCCAAATCCGCCTGGGCAGTTGCCGTGACGGTCATGAGCCCGCATATGGATGTCAAACCCGGCATCTTCGCCTTTCCCCTGACCGTCGATCGTGATTTCGAGATCACCCTGCTGGCCAACCTGATCACGCTGACGCCCGGTACATTGTCCGTCGATGTCTCCGATGACCGCAAGACGCTCTACGTGCATGCGCTCGATTGCTCCGATCCGGACGCAACGCGGCGCGCGATCGCCGATGGTTTCGAGCGCCGGATTCTGGAGGCGTTTCGATGATTGCGGCCTTCATCGTTTCGGCGGCATCGATGGTCGCCCTCGCGATCCTCGGGATTGCCTTCCTGGTCACGGTCTATCGCGTAGTCGCTGGCCCGACCCTGCCGGATCGGGTGTTGGGGCTCGATATGCTGGTGGCGGTTGCCATCGGTTTCATTGCCGTGATCGCTATCAAGACCGGTTTTACGCTCTATATCGATATCGCGATCTCCCTCGGCCTAGTCGGCTTTCTCGCTACTATCGCCTTCGCCCGTTTCGTCCTGACCCATGGCGAGGACGGACGCAGTGAAAAGCGGCCGTCGACCGCCGTCGAGGCAGGGGCAAAGGCCAAGCGACCGAAGGGAAAACGCGTGGGCAAGGATGCCCGTCAACGAAAGGGAGGGCGATGATGGATTTGGTGATTGCTGTTTTCGTCGCGTTTCTTCTGCTGGCGGGTGCCTTATTTTCTCTCATCGCGGCTATCGGGATTGTTCGTTTGCCGGATCTGTACAGTCGGATGCATGCCGCGTCCAAGGCCGGGACAGTCGGTTCGGGCCTGTTACTACTTGCGGTCGGTGTTCATTCGGAGAATCTGCCGATATTTGCCCGGGCACTGGCCGGTTTTGTGTTCTTTGTGCTCACCGCGCCGGTCTCGGCCCATCTTCTCGCGCGTGCCGCCCACAAAGCAGGTCATCGTTTGGCCCCGCCTTCGGTGCGTGACGACCTCTCAAAAGGTTTATCCAACCGCCGTTCTTTAAAAACCGGAAGCTAACAAACGCCTTGATTGCTAAGAAAGTGAATACAAATTCACCCCGTTAGTTACCTATTTTTAATAGATGAGAATTTTGCGAAGAAATGATAGAATTATAAACTGGACATTTGGATAAAGAGTGGTAATCCAGATTCAAGTAGAGTTCTGATGTTGAGTTAGTCTCAACCGGCTTTAAGTGCCCGACAATTTGATCTTTCTTTCAAACAACGGCGGGCAACGCTTTCTTCCGGTTAAGAATTGGCGAACGTGCATTCGTCAAGGCTAATTTGTCATCGGACGGTATCGAAGCGGGATTCGTCGCGCGAAGTCTAGGGGTGGATTTCGTGTTGCGGGCAATTTGGCGTTAATGCCCCCGGTTTTTTGCTGAAGGCTGCTACGAATGCGGGCATCTCGTTTGCGCGGGTTGTCCAGCAAATGATCGTGAAGGCCGGCGACGGTTTGCAGCGGTTATGAGCAAACACTTGAGTGATGCTGCGCGAATGAGGCGCCCGAAAGGACGCTTGCGCAGTAAGTAAGCCGATGAATAGGAGAACAAAATGACAGATACGGCCCTTGGCAGTGGCCAGGATTTGCTGGTTGAGCTGACCGCCGACATCGTGGCGGCTTATGTCAGCAATCATGTAGTCCCGGTTAGTGACCTTGCGAATCTGATTTCCGACGTACATTCCGCCCTGAGCAATACCTCGTCTCCGGCTCCCGCCGTGACCGTGGTTGAAAAGCAGAAGCCGGCCGTATCGGTTCGTAAATCGGTGCAGGACGATCAGATCACTTGCCTGGAATGCGGCGGCAGCTTCAAGTCTCTGAAGCGCCACCTGATGACCCATCACAGCCTCTCGCCCGAAGAATACCGCGAAAAGTGGGATCTCGCGGCAGATTATCCGATGGTTGCTCCCGCCTATGCTGAAGCTCGCTCGCGTCTCGCGAAGGAAATGGGCCTCGGTCAACGCCGCAAGCGCGGCAGCCGGTAATTGCCGGAACCGTTGCATTCGGACAAAAAAACCCGGCTCTCGAGCCGGGTTTTTGTTTTTCAGTCGCTATTCAGGAGAGGGCGGATCAGCAGTGCCCGCTTTCTCAGCGCAAGGCGCATCCGTCACGCAGCGGCGCGGACCCTTGCTTCCTCGCGAATACGCTTGACCATCGAGCGCAGGCCGTTGGCGCGCTGGGAAGACAGGTGTTCCACGAGGCCGATCTTGCCGAAGACGTCGAGTGCATCGAGACCGGCGATTTCCGAGGCGTGCTTGCCCGAATAGGTGGCGAGCACGATTGCCACGAGCCCGCGCACGATATGCGCGTCGGAATCGCCTTCGAACGTCAGCACGGGATTTTCCGGATCATTATCGGTGTGGGTGACAAGCCAGACCTGGCTCTCGCAGCCCTGCACCTTGTTCTCCGCCGTCTTATTGTCTTCTGCAAGATCTGGGAGCGCCTTGCCGAGCTCGATCACATA
>JAGWJK010000400.1 GCA_028865845.1 Rhizobiaceae bacterium | reverse complement strand
GTGACAAGTGGTCGCGTCGCTCCAGGATAGCTGCAGCCGCCAGATATCCAAATCCTTGAATGCCCCTGCGCCGGCATCCAATTGGGCACGACGCCGGACCTCATTGTCCGATCCCCGAAACCTTCCATCGAAAATAGCCTCATCATGCTTCGTTGAGGGTGCGAATTCAGCGGTCTAAGCACGCGACGATATCGCCGATGATGTAAGTGCGAGCGGTGTTGGATTTTCTTGCGACAATAAATAACCGTATAGTTACATATCAAATGAGACCGGGCATCCGCTGCGCAGTGCGAACAGCATTAAAACTGCCCCTAATGGCCACCGTATCTGCTCTATTATGATTGTTGAATAATAGCGTGCAGGCAGCCTGTTAGCCGCAACCGGCACCGCATGAAGCAATCGATGTATTACTAGTGGTCACGTCCTAAAATTGTTTTTAGGAACGATCATACGCATCCTAGCATGCTTTAATATTCACGCCCCGGTTATTCGTTGCAGGCAGATATGCGGGATTTGTGGCCACTATGAGAGGCTACAGCTCTTTACTGACGCGACTTTAGACGCCAACGCTCGACACCTTCTTGCTGAATCAGCGTAACATAACTACTTATGCGAGTAACCTCATAAGACCCCTACTTGACAGTTTTTGAAATGATATGCATCGTAGTAACTGATCGGTTACGAACGCCTCGAAATGAGCTGCCGTAACGTCGGTGAAGCCGTGGCCGATCGAGTGCTTTGGAGGAAGCACGGGATGGGGACAACAGCTGATGCAAACGCGGTCGGCCACGGAAACGACCAGCCGCTTCTCGATATGAGAGATATTGCCAAGCGCTTCGGCACGGTGACCGTGCTGGACGGCATCTCCATGACGTGCCAGGCGGGCCACGTGCTTGCAATCTGCGGCGAGAACGGCGCGGGCAAATCCACCCTCATGAAAGTTCTCGCGGGCTTCTATCGCCCGGACGGCGGTGAAATATACATTGATGGACGACGCGTCCAGTTTCGCCACCCGCTCGACAGCCAGCGCGCAGGAGTGGCGATCATCCACCAGGAACTGAGCCTGCTGCCGCATCGCACAGTGGCGCAGAACATGTATCTTGGCCGGGAGCCGACGCGCCTCGGCATCATCGATCACCGCAAAATGCGCGCCGACGCTCTTCGTGTGCTGGCGCGGCTGCAATCAAAAATCGATCCGGATGCGCGCACCGGCACATTGTCGATCGCCGATCAGCAGGTGGTCGAGATCGCCAAGGCGTTGGCGGTCGATGCCCGCATCCTCGTCTTTGACGAACCCACGGCCGCACTCGATCACGCCGAGACCGCCAAGCTGTTTCGGCTGATCGAGGAATTGCGCCAGAGCGGCGCGGCGATCGTCTATATCTCGCATCGCATGGGCGAGGTCTTCGCGCTGGCGGACCGCATCAACGTCATGAAGGACGGCCGCCTGGTCGCCGCACTTTCCAAGGCGGAAACGGATTCCGACACCGTTGTCCGCCTGATGGTCGGCCGGGAAATCGGCGCCCTCTTTCCCGCTCGTTCCGGATCGTCAGACGGCGAGGAGATCGTCTCCGTTGCGGGTGGCGCAAACAGCCATCTTTCCGATATCGACCTCAGCCTGAAGGCCGGTGAAATCGTCGGCGTGGCTGGCCTGGAAGGCTCCGGCAAGGGTGCGCTCGCGCGTGCCCTGACCGGCGACGCACCCTTCGACAGCGGCACCATTCGCCTCTGGGACGGCAAAGGCACAGTCTTGAGCCCGCGCAATTCCGTCCGTCGTAAGATCGCCTACGTGCCCGATGACCGCAAGGCCGAGGGGCTTGGGTTGAGACAATCATTGCGCGAAAACGCCGCGCTCGCCCGCCGGTCGCTGTCGCCCGCGCTGGCGCTGTCGGCGAATGGCGGCTGCTCGGCTCCGGCACTCGATGTGCTGCTGCGTCAGCTCGACGTCAGGGCCGCCAATCACGCCATGCCGGTGGGCGCCTTGTCGGGCGGCAATCAGCAAAAGGTCGTCGTCGCTCGCTGGCTCGCCGTTCACCCCAGGCTTTGGGTGTTGTGCGAGCCGACCCGTGGTGTCGATGTCGGCGCCAAATCGACCATCTATGCGATCCTGCGCGGTTTTGCCGATGCCGGAGGCAGCGTGCTCGTCGTCAGCTCCGATCTGCCGGAGATCATCGGCCTCAGCGACCGCATCCTCGTCATGAGCGAAGGCCGGATTGCAGCCGAATGCCCGGCCGGCGCCAGCGAGGAAGACATCATGAAGCACGCCGTTCTGTCTCACCGCGCCTCCGACACATCGAAAGGAGCCGTCGCATGAGTGAGCTCTCCATAGCCGGCAATCACTCAGGACGGGAAAGATTGCAGGGTGCGGCACTGCCGCTCGCCCTGGTCGCCGGTTCCGCGGTCGTCTATGCGATCGCAGCGACGGTGACGGGACAGACGGCGCAGCTGAATTGGGATGGCGTCATGGGATTGCTGCAGCGCATGGTCGCGCTCGGCGTCGTTGCCATCGGGCAGACCTTCGTGATCCTGGTCGGCTCGATCGACCTCTCCGTCGCCCATCTGATCAGTCTCGGAGCCGTCGTGTCGATCTTCGTCATGCATGGCGATCCCGGCCTGATCTGGCTCGGTGTCCTCGCAGCCCTCTTTGCCGGTGTCGTCGTCGGCTTTGTCAGCGGCGCCCTCATTACCCAGCTCAAGGTCAATCCGCTGATCGCCACCCTGGGTATCGGCCTCATTCTGCGCGGCATCCTTGCGACCGCTTACGGCAACCTGCAAGCTAACGCGCCGGCGAGCTATCGCACGCTTGCCTATGATTCCCTTGTCGACGTCCCCTACGCGCTCATTCTTCTCGCCGTCATGGCGCTCGTTGCGATCTTCGTGCTTCGCCGCACGCTGGCCGGCGCGCGTATCTATAGCGTCGGCGGCAATCCCATCAGCGCACGACTGGCCGGTATTCATACGGAGAGGGTCGTTCTTGCAGCCCACATCGTCTCCGGCGCCTGTGCCGCCGTCTCCGGCCTCTACCTCGCCAGCCGGCTCGGCACGGCAACGCCCTGGGTCGGACAGAACGGCGGCTACGATCTCGATTCGCTCGCAGTCGTCGTCATCGGCGGCACCCTGCTTGCCGGCGGAAAGGGCGGTGTCGGCGGTACCTTGGCCGGCGTCTTCCTGTTTGCGACCATCGATGCGGTCTTCAACATGCTGCAGATCGATCCCTTTCTGGGTCAGGTCCTGCGCGGCGCGATCGTCATCCTGGCCGTTGCCTATCACAGCGTCCGGCAGAGGGGACATGTCGCATGATATCGGTCCTCGCCACGCGGCTGTCCGTTTTCCAGGGAAGATTTTCGATGCTGGCATCGTTCCGGCGGGTGAACCCCGCGCTGATCATGTTCTTCCTGTTGCTGATCCTGATCATGCTGCTGAGCCCGCTCTATCGGACGCCGGCCGGCCTGATGAGCCTGCTGCAGAGGGCGGCGCCGTTGGTCATTCTGACCTGCGGACAGTCTTTCGTGCTGATCTCGGGCGGGTTCGATCTCGCCCAGGGGTCTCTCGTCACTCTCGTCGTCATTGCCGGCGCGTTGGTCACCGGCGGCGATCCCGCCTTGACCACGGAGGCGATTGCGGTTGCCTTCGGCCTCGGCCTGCTTGTCGGCGTCATCAACGGCTTCGTCGTCTCCTATCTCAAGGTACCGTCGATCATCGCGACGCTCGGCACACTGCTCTCGGTGAAGGGCGCCGCCATGATGTGGTCGGGCGGAGCACCGCAGGGCTATCTGCCGGACAATCTGCGCATGTTCGGCCGCTTCGTTATACGGCCCGTGCCTGTCATCGGCGGCCTGCCGGTCGCGGTGATCATTCTGATCGTTGCCGTCGGCGTGCTGGCATTTCTGCTGCATGCGACGCAATACGGCCGGCTGTTGACCATGATCGGCGACAATCCGCGCGCAGCCGAGCTTTCGGGCGCTCCCGTTCGTCGCATTCGTTTCGCCGCCTTCGTGATTTCATCGGTCGCGGCTGTCGTCGCCGGTATCCTGCTCGGCGGCTTCTCCGGTGTTTCAGTCGATGTCGGTACCGGGTTGGAACTGCAGGGCACTTCGGCGGCCGTGATTGGCGGCGTGGTCCTGCTCGGTGGCCGCGGCAGCATTCCCGGCGCCGCTTTCGGCGCCCTGTCGCTCTATGCCCTGTTCACGCTGCTAAACCTGCTCGGCTTCCCCGAGCCGATGCGCGTCGCCGTCCAGGGCGTGATCCTTATTGTCGCCGCGGCGATCACGTCTCGCCGGCAACTGATGGGTTAGAAATCGCACGCTGCTCGGGAGGGAGCGTGTCCTGTGTCAACAATGGGAGGATGCAATGAAACTTTATGGCATGACGAAAAGAATTCCCGTCGCCCTGAGCCTCGGGCTGCTGTCGACCTCGGTCGCGCTTCTCGCCAATCAGGCTGTCGCCGATGACGCCTTTACCGCCGAGCAGCAGCTCCTGAAGGTCGCGCCGACCGGACCGGCAGACAAGCCCTGGGAGCAGCATATCGGCGGCGGCATGGTCGACACCAGCAAATACAAGAAGGCCGGTCCGCACCATCTCTGCTTCTCCAACGCCAGCGTCAGCAATCCGTGGCGCGTCGTCGGCCTGAAGGTCATGCAGGCCGAGGCGGACGCTGAAAAGAGCGAAGTCGCCTCGCTGCAATATGCCGATGCCCAGGACAAGGACGACAAGCAGATCTCCGACATCCGGGCTTTCGTCAACAGCGGCCAGTGCGATGCGCTGATCGTTTCGCCAACCACGTCGGATGCCCTGACCCCTGTCGTTGAGGAAGCCTGCAAGAAGCTACCGGTCATCGTGTTTGACCGCAGCGTCAACACCACGTGCCCGGTGACCTCGATCAGCAGCATCGGCGGCAATGCCTGGGGTATCGCCGGCGCCCGCTATATCGCCGACAACCTGCCCAAGGGCGGCAAGGTGCTGATGTTGCGCACCGCACCGGGCGTCGACCTCTTCGAAACCCGTTCGGATGCCGCCAACCGCATCTTTAAGGAAGCTGGCATCACCCCGATCGGCAGTGAATTTACCGGTGGCGACAATGCCAAGACCAAGGCGGTCGTGTCCGATTACCTCAGCCGCTACGGCCAGCTCGATGCCGTCTGGGTCGATCTCGGCGCCATGTCGGTCGCGGTTGCGGAAGCCTTCGAGGATGCCGGCCAGCCCTACCCGATTATCA
>JAGWJK010000399.1 GCA_028865845.1 Rhizobiaceae bacterium | reverse complement strand
CTGCCGTGCAGGAAATGTTGGTCACGTCTTCCATGTCTGGTGTATTGCTCGCATAACGAAACGACAGCCGAAAGTGCCTTTGATGATCGTCCGCGACCGGCCGAGCCTTTTCCAGCTTTTCTTCATTGTCCGCGGGTCGATCATCCTCCGGATCCTGCCGCAGATCGTCGTGATCTTCCTGCTGTCGACCCTGATCGTCTGGGGGCACGAGGCGCGGCCGAACGTGATCCTGTCGTTCAACGGCTCGCCCTTCGCCCTGCTCGGCATCGCGCTCTCGATCTTCCTCGGCTTCCGCAATAATGCCTGCTACGACCGTTGGTGGGAAGGGCGGCGAGACTGGGGTCAGCTCGTCTATGTCGCAAGGGGTTTTGCGCGGCAGACGATGTTGCTGGAGGCGGCGGGAGCCGCCGGAGTGCAGGCGCGGAAGGACCTGCTGCGGCTGACCATGGCATTCACCCAGGCGCTGGTCTGCCACCTGAGGCCCGGTGGCAACGAGAGCAAGGTGACAGGACATCTCGCTCCTAGCGAGATCGACTTCTATCGCACCGTGCAGAACAAGCCCGACCTGCTGCTGCGGCTGATTTCGGCAGATCTTGCGCGGCTGAAGGGCGCCAACGTGATTTCGGATATACAGTATCAGTTGCTCGACAACAGCGTCGGGCAGATGGGGGCGGTGCAAGCCGCCTGCGAACGTATCCGCAACACGCCGCTGCCTTTCGGCTACACGCTGCTGCTGCATCGCACAGCCTATCTCTTCTGCTTCCTGCTGCCTTTTGGTTTCGTCGACACGCTCGGCTGGGGATCGCCCTTCGTGGCGGCGCTGGTCGCCTACACCTTCTTCGGGCTCGATGCGCTCGGCGACGAACTGGAGGACCCTTTCGGCAACCGGCCGAATGCGCTGGCGATCGGCGCGCTTGCCGATACGATCGAAATCAACCTGCGCGAAGCGCTGGGCGAGACCGATCTGCCGCCGCTGCCGCAACCCAAGGATTTCCTGCTGATGTGATGTCGGCAAAAAATATTTACGCGACGATGGAATAGGATCGCTCGCGGTTCCGTATATTGGAGTATGGAACACAAAGGACGGACATTCGATGTTTTGGGGCAGCTCGGTTCGCTGAGACGTTATGCCCGTTCGCTCGTCCGCAACGCGGACGAGGCGGAAGACCTGGTGCACGACGCGCTGGTCAAGGCTTACGAACGCAAATCGACCTTCCGGCGCGGCGCAGACCTGCGGACCTGGCTGCTGTCGATCCTGCACAATGCCCATGTCGACCGGCTGCGGCAGACGCGGTCGCGCAACCGTCGCCACGAGGCGGCGGCCAGCGAGCTCGAACCCGTATTACCGGCGTCGCAGGACCATGCCATCCGACTACGGCAGGTGCGCGAGGCTTTCTTCAATCTGCCGGAGGAGCAGCGCGAGGCGCTGCATCTCGTCGCGATCGAGGATCTTTCCTATCACGAAGCTGCGTCCGCGCTTGGAATCCCCGTCGGCACGCTGATGTCGCGGATTTCCCGCGCACGCGCTTCGCTCAGAAATTTCGAGGACACGGCACCTCAGACCTCTCATCTTCGGCTCATCGAAGGAGGCGGCAATGAAAACAAATGATCCGATCATGGATAGCGATCTCGACGCCTATGTCGATGGCGAGTTGTCGGTGGCGCGCAGGGTCGAGGTGGAGTCCTATCTCTCCGAGCATCCCGACATCGCCGCCAAGGTGATGGCCGATATGAGCATGCGTGGTGAGTTGCGCATGGCGCTGGCGGGCGATGGCACCATGGCAAAGGCCGAGACCCGCGAAGCGGCACGTCGGCTGGAGCGCGGCCTCGTCTACGACCGCGTGTTGCACTCCTTCCAGCGCGTCGCAGCCGTCGCCGTGCTGATAGCCGCCGGCTGGGTGGCGCATACGTCCTTCGGCGCGTTTACCGCAACTGAGGTGAGCGCATCCGCCCGTGCGCCGGCCTTCGTGGATGACGCGCTGCGTGCTTACCGGACGACCGAAGTGCGCCTCCAGATGGCCTCGCAGTCGCCGGATCCGATCTACAATCCCGAGGAGATCCGCGCGTCGACGGCGATCGTCATGCCGGAGCTGCCGAAGACCTGGCACATAAAGGATGTGCAGATCTATCCGTCCGAATTCGGCCCGAGCGTCGAGCTGACGGTGGAAAGGGAGGGCGCTGCCGAAGGGAGTGGCCACCTTGCGCTGTTTGCCGTCCGCCCCGGGAAATTCGGGGTGCTCAAGGTCAGCCACCTGAAACGTGGCGATACGCAGGCTGCCTACTGGCAGATCGGCGAAGTCGCCTATGCGCTGATCGGCACCGACAAGACAACAGAACTCGACGGCGCGGCCGAAAAGCTCGCCCGTACGCTTTACTAGTTTCGATTAAAGGAGAACGACCATGAATCCGACCAATCCGCGATACGGCTATGGCGCCGCCGCTGGCTCGCAGGCGCTCTTCGACGAAGGGCTGCGCAAGCACATGCTGCGCGTCTACAACTACATGGGCATCGGCCTTGTGGTGACAGGCATCGTCGCGCTGATCGTCGGCACGACGCCGGCACTCTACGTTCCGATTTTCCAATCGCCGCTGAAGTGGGTCGTGATGCTCGCCCCGCTGGCTTTCGTGCTGTTTTTCTCGTTCCGCATCCAGTCGATGTCGGCGAGCACGGCGCAGACGATGTTCTGGGCTTTCTGCGCGGTCATGGGCCTGTCGCTGGCCTCGGTGTTCCTGGTGTTCACCGGCACGAGCATCGCGCGGACCTTCTTCATCGCCGCGACGATGTTCGGCGCGACCAGCCTCTATGGCTACACGACCAAGCGTGACCTTTCCAATATCGGCTCGTTCCTGATGATGGGTCTGTTCGGCATCATCATCGCCAGCATCGGCAACATCTTCCTGGGGTCCACCGCGCTGCAATTCGCGATCTCGGTCATCGGCATCGTCGTTTTCGTCGGTCTGACGGCCTGGGACACGCAGAACATCAAGGAACAGTATGCCGAAAACTACGATCAGGAATCACAGCAGAAGCTGGCCGTCTTCGGCGCGCTGTCTCTGTACCTGAACTTCGTCAACATCTTCCAGCTGCTGCTGAACTTCACCGGCGAGCGGGAATAGAGCAACTCCGGGAAAAGCGCGTAGCGATTTTCCGTCCGGAATTGTGAACAGCAAAAGACAGAGCGGTTCTCGGCGTCCGTGAAAGGCTGAACCGCTCTGAGGAACGAGCGAGAGTAATCTCGTCTCACCATTGCGTCTCCCTGGGGGTTCTAAGAGACGCAATGAGCGCCTGCGGTATCTGCGCCGATACCGCAGGCGCAGTCTTTTTGAGGACGGGCTATCGGCGGCCGCGTTCGTCCATCTTGTCCTGCAGAATGCTCCAGGGCAGCAGGACATTGGGCGCATGCCTCATGAGGGCATGGAAGGGGATTTCCGCCGGCGGCGAAAAGGGGATCGGCAGGTCGGTTGCGGCAGCACCCGTGGCCCATTCCGCGAGAACCTTGCCCATCGTCGTCGTCATGGCGATCCCGCGGCCGTTGCAGGCGAAACCGGCAATCAGGCCGGGGCCGAGATCGACCAGATGCGGCAGGAAATCCGGCGCGACGGCCGCCATGCCGGACCAGCTATAGGCCAGCGGCGGAATGTCGGTGATCCCAAGATGAACCGCGAGGCGGCGATGGATGGTGCGAGGCACGCGCCGGTCGGCGCCAATGCCGACGATGTGCATGCCGCCGGTAATCAGCCGGTTTTCCGCATCGAAGCGGAAGGTGAAGAGATTGCGCCGCGTATCGGAGACGCATTGTCCGCCGGGCAGCAGCCGCTCGCGGATCGAGGCCGGCAACGGTTCGGTCGCGATCTGAAAGACCTTGAGCGGAAAGTAAGTGCGTGCCAGCTCGGAATTGAGCTTGCCGCCATAGGCGTTCGTCGCGACAAACACCTTTCCCGCCCGGACATGACCGTGTTCCGTCGCGAGCCTCCAGCCGTCGGCCAGGCGCTCGATCGAGCGGACGGGAGAATGTTCGAAGATCCGGGTGCCTACGGCTTCCGCAGCTGTCGCGAGGCCATTGGCATAGGCAACGGGGTTCAGCACACCGCCGGATTTATCCATCCAACCACCAAAATAACCGTCGGCACCGGTCGCGTCGCGGACCGCTCCTTTATCGAGAACGACCGCCGGGCGCCCGCGGGCGGCCCATTGCCGGGCGCGGGACTTGACCTTGTCGAAGGCTGCCGCGGAGTGGGCCGGCTGTATCCAGCCGCTCTGCCGCGCATCGCAATCGATATTGTGGCGCCTGATCAGGTCGAAGACGAGATCGCCGCTGCCGGCTGCCATCCGCACCAGACGCTCGCCGTGTTTGGCACCCAGTGCGGTGATGATGTTGTCCGGGTCCATCTTGGCGAAATTCGGCACTACGAAGCCGGCATTCCGTCCCGTTGCGCCATAGGCGATGATTTCGGCTTCGAGCACGACGACTGACAATCCTTTTTCGGCCGCGTGAAGAGCCGCCGACAATCCGGAAAAGCCGCCGCCGATGATCGCGAGATCGGCGTCCAGATCACCTGCAAAGGCAGGGCGGCTGCGACGGTTGCGGGCGGTCGCGTGCCAAAGGGACAGTGGTGCTTTCGAGTCGTCAGGCGAGTTTGCTGGTGTCGAAACTGAGTGCATGGCCCCTCACCCCAGCCCTCTCCCCGCTTGCGCGGGGCGAGGGGGCTTTACAGTGGCACACACTGCAATCTTGCTCCATCGTCCCCTCTCCCCGCACTGCGGGGAGAGGGCTGGGGTGAGGGGCAGCGCAAGGAAGCGCGGCGAAGCGATGATCGTCTGACGAAAAACATGCCTCATGGCGTTGCACCGCTTTTGTCCGCAGTCGGCTTCCGTTCGCGCTTGCCGAAGCGCGGGCGGCGTGGCATGTCGCCGAAGATGCCGTTCGGCCGGACCAGCAGGATGACGCAAAGCATGACGCCGATGGCAACGATCTGCAGCGAGGCGGCGCGGGCCTGCTGCTCCGGCGTGAAGAGCACGCTGGTCAAGGCGCCCGAGCCGGCCCAGATCGCCCAGACGATGATGCTGCCGAAAACCGCGCCCTTGTTGCTGCCGGAGCCGCCGACGATCAACATCACCCAGACCTGGAAGGTCAGTGTCGGAACATAATTGTCCGGTGCGATGAAACCGATAAAATGGGCCTGCACCGCGCCCGCCAGCCCCATGATCGCGCCGCCG
>JAGWJK010000398.1 GCA_028865845.1 Rhizobiaceae bacterium | reverse complement strand
GAATGGTTCATTTTCTCAATGAGATGGCGGCTGACGAGATTGGCCGTGAAAACACCGGTCTCCTCGACATTGCGCACGCTGTCCTTGCGGCCGGCGGATGAAAACATCACCAGCTTCGGCTGGTCGCTGACGGCATTGAAGAAGGAATAGGGCGAGAGGTTGATCGAACCATCCCCGCCCTTGCTACCGATCCAGCCGATCGGTCGTGGGGCGACGATGGCCTTGAACGGATCATGCGACAGCCCGTGATGGTTGGTATCGGTGGTGTAGAACATCAGGCGTCCCCGCCGCCGACCCAGGTGACGGTCTCCGTTAATTCCGGCCGTGGGCGCTCGGTGGATGGGAAGGTGGACGAGCCGATATGGATAAAGCCCGCGACTTTCTCGCCCGGCTCCACGCCGAGCAGTGGATAGGCGCGTTCGTCATACGCGAACCACTCGGTCAGCCAGTTCGAGACCCAGCCATGGGCATTCGCCGAGATCAGCAGGTTGAGGCACAGCGCACCGGCCGACATCAGCTGTTCCCATTCCGGGATCTTGACGTGCGGCCCCGCCTTGCTGACGATGGCGACGACCACAGGCGCCCGGGTGAGGCGCGTGCGCTCGACCTGGATCATTTCTTCGGAAAGATCGGGCTTTATTTCCAGCGCGAGCTTCAGGAGCTTCTCACTGATCAGTGCCCGCTCCTCACCGCGATAGACGATGAAGCGCCAGGGAGCGAGTTTGCCGTGATCGGGGACGCGGGATGCGAGACGCAGGATATCTTCGATCTCCGCCTTGCCCGGACCCGGTTCCGTCATCTGAAACGCCGGAATAGAGCGGCGGACCGCGAGATAGTCGATCAGCTTGATATCGGTTTTCATGGAGTGAGTGCTTTCATTTTCATGCGCGGGAGGAAGTGGGTCTTGAATTTGCCACTGCGTTGGTCTTGAAGTGGCTTGTGTTTTACCGGAAGTCAATCGGCTGGGAATTTATGTCAGGCATTTCATCCGTTCGCCGATTGGGCACGGCCCTGGCGGTGCTCGCGACCTTCAGTACATCGGCTTCCGCGCAAGATGCCTTTCAGGAGTTCAAGCAGCTCAACGGCAGCGTCAAGATGCCGAAGCTCAACGCCTTCGTCGCTCCGGGCGGTGAAAACTCGGCCACCGAGACGCTTCACGACGTATCGCTCGAGGCGAAGCTGTCGTCGGACAGCGGTCCGCAGCAGCAAGGTCTTTCCTGGTATGTTTTCAGCCCTATTCCCGGTGCTGACGGAAAGTTGCCGCTGGTGGCCAGTTCGCAAGGCGGCTCTGCCGCTTTCCATCTCGCGCCCGGTGACTATTTCGTCAATGTCTCCTTCGGCCGCGCCGGTGTCACCAAGAAGCTGACGGTGTCGGAAAGCGGCACGCCGCAGAAGCAGACCATGGTGCTCGATGCCGGCGGCATCGTTTTGAACGCGGTCTCTGGCTCCGATGTGCGCATTCCGCCGGCCGAGCTGAGTTTCGCGATCTATTCCAATGACGCCAAGGAAGACGGCTCGCGCGGCCTGGTCATGTCCGACGTCAAGCCGAATACGCTGGTCGGGCTCAGTGCCGGAACTTACCACATCGTTTCCGAATACGGCGCCGTCAATGCCGTCATCCGCGCCGATATCCAGGTGGAAGCCGGTAAGGTGACCGAGGCAACGATCCAGCACAAAGCGGCGAAGATCACTTTCAAGTTGGTGTCGGATGCCGGCGGCGAGGCCATTGCCGACACCGCATGGTCAATCCTGACGGCTGCCGGCGATATCGTCGGCGAAAGCGTCAGCGCCTTCCCGACCATGGTGCTTGCCGAAGGCCAGTACACCGCCGTTGCCCGCAACAAGGACAAGATCTACCAGCGTGACTTCACCGTCGTCGCAGGCACCAATACCGACGTCGAAGTGTTGATGAAGGAACAGCAGCCGCAGGATGCGGAGGACCGGCAGCCGGCACAACAGATCCCGGACCCGTCACCGCAGGTGCAGCAGACTTTGCAGCCTCAATCGCAGCAGCCGGGAGCCACGATTCAGCAGCAGCACCCGTTGCCGACCTATGAGCAGCTGGCACCCGGCGGCGGAGATGACGGCGAAAGCATGGATTAACGGTCGGCGCGGGGGGTGCTCGCGGATCAACCGGATAAATTAAGGCTTGGGGGCAAGGCACCGAATGCGATCGAGTACCACGACATTTCCGGCCCTCTCCACAAACCGCCTGGAGTTACGTGCGCCCGTGACGGACGATGCCGGCGTCTTTCGCGAGATCGTATCGATCCCCGCCGTCACGCGCTTTTCGAACTGGCCGGATGGGCCGACGAAAGCGCAGGTGGAACGATCCATCAAATGGATGGCCAAGATTTACGCCTCCGGCAAGGGCTGCGCCTGGGTCATCGAAGATCGGCAGTGTAAGAGCTTGATCGGCGCAATCCGCTTCAACAGCTTCGATGCCAAATGGAAATGCGGCGAGATCGGCTACGAACTGCATCCGGATTTTTGGGGCAAAGGTCTGATGACCGAAGCCGTCGCCGCCGTCACCACATGCGGTCACCAGATCTTTCGATTGAACCGCATCGAGGCATGGACGCTTCCGGGTAACACCGCCTCGGATCGCGTGCTCGAAAAAGCAGGCTTTCGCTATGAAGGAACCTTGCGGCAGAAAGCCCGCTTCAAGGGCGCCTATCACGATTTCAGGATGTTCGGGCGGATCGCCCAGGATCCGCTGCAGTAAAGGCTGACCCGACCGGTTGGCGCGGCTTTGCGCTAAGACGCTGACACGATCAGCTGGCTCTCCTGCGGAGCGCCCTCTTCGGAGGCGCCATCGAGAATACGGCGGCATAGAGCTTCGACAGCAGATCCTTCCGATCGTTGCCTTCGCTAAGGGCCTCCCAGGTCATCAGTCTACCGACATGCGCCGTGATGGTGCTGCCGGAAAGGCGACGGAATTCACGGATGAGCAGTGAAATCCGCAGCGTCATGGAGACGCGGCTGGCGAGATGGAACAGCCGGCCGTTCTGTCCCTCGAAATAGATCGGAATGACGCTGGCGCGCGCCGCCTGGATAAGCTTTGCCGGAAAAATCTTCCAGGGCAGGTCTTCGGCTCGTCCGAAACCCTTCTTGGCGGTGGCAACGCCACCCGCCGGAAACACGATGATGGTCGTGCCTTCTTTGAGCAGCCGCACGGCCTCGTGGCGTGTCTTCATGTTGATCGCCATCGCCTCCTTGGTTTCCTCGAAGGAAACCGGAAGCGAATAATCGTTCATCTCCGGCACTTTGAGCAGCTCGTTGTTGATCAGCACCTTGAAGGGGCGGCCAAGCTGCTCGGCAAGAGCAAGCACGGCAATACCGTCGCCTATGCCGAAAGGATGATTGGCGACGATGACGATGGGCGCATCGGGAACTTCGCGCGGCGGCCACTCGCCTTCGGTCCGCAAACGCACGTCGATGAGGTCGAGCATCTTGCCGAAGACGCGTTCGCTCTTGCCGACGATGTCGCTGCGCCAGATATCGTAAAGGCGCGCGTAGCGATCGCGGCCCGACAGGCCTTCGATGGACCGAATGAACCAACGCTTGATGCGCGTGTCACGTTCATTGGCATAGGACAGTTCTTTGAAATCCAAATCCGCAACGGGCTGTCCCGCTCCTCACATCTCAGGGCACGTATATTGCAGCTTTATGTCAGTCATCTGACGGCGCGATGAACGCGCCGTCAGAGATGATATAGGGCACCTAGGCGGCTTTGGCTCGTTTTGCCTCACGCTTGCGCAGTACATCCGGCGGAGTGGCTTCGAGTGCGAGTGCGGCAATCGCCTCGTCGAGCGACATGGCCGTCTGCGCCTGGCTGCCGAGGCGGCGAATATTGACCGAACGCTCCTCGGCTTCCTTCTTGCCGCAGACGATGATCACCGGAACCTTGGTGACCGAATGCTCGCGGATCTTGTAGTTGATCTTCTCGTTGCGGAAATCAGTCTCGACATTGAGGCCGGCTTCGCGCAGCGCTTCGGCAACTTCTTCGCCATATTCGTCGGCTTCCGAGGTGATCGTCGCGACGACAACCTGTTGCGGCGATACCCACAGCGGCATGTGGCCGGCGAAGTTTTCGATCAGAATACCGAGGAAGCGTTCCATCGAGCCGCAGATGGCGCGATGGATCATCACCGGCTGCGTTTTTTCCGAATGCTGGTCGATATAGAAGGCGCCGAAGCGTTCCGGCAGGTTGAAGTCGACCTGTGTGGTGCCGCACTGCCATTCGCGGCCGATGGCGTCCTTGAGCGTGTATTCGAACTTCGGTCCGTAGAAAGCGCCCTCGCCCGGCAGGATACCAGTCTTGATGCGGCCACCGGACTGCGCCTCGATGGTCTTCAACACATCCATCATCACGCTTTCGGCGCGATCCCAAAGCTCGTCGGAGCCGACGCGCTTGTCCGGACGGGTGGAGAGCTTGACGACGATCTCCTTGAAGCCGAAATCCTCATAGACCGACAGGATGAGATCGTTGATCTTCAGGCACTCGGCCGCCATCTGCTCGTCGGTGCAGAAGATGTGTGCGTCGTCCTGCGTGAAGCCGCGCACGCGCATCAAGCCATGCAGAGCGCCCGACGGTTCGTAACGATGCACCGCACCGAATTCTGCAAGGCGGATCGGCAGTTCGCGGTAGGACTTCAAGCCATGCTTGAAGATCTGGATATGGCCGGGGCAGTTCATCGGCTTCAACGCGAAGACGCGGTCGTCGTCGGTTTCGTCGCCGGCGACAGTTACCTTGAACATGTTATCGCGATACCAGCCCCAGTGGCCGGAGGTTTCCCAAAGCGACTTGTCGAGCACCTGCGGGGCGTTGACTTCCTGATAGTCACCCTGCAGCCGCCGGCGCATATAGGACACCAGCGTCTGGAACATCCGCCAGCCCTTACCATGCCAGAAGACGACACCGGGACCCTCTTCCTGGAAATGGAAAAGATCCATTTCGCGGCCGAGACGGCGATGGTCGCGCTTCTCCGCTTCCGCAAGGATATGCAGGTAGTTGTCGAGATCGGCCTGTTCCGCAAAGGCGGTGCCGTAGATGCGGGTCAGCATCGGATTGTTGCTATCGCCGCGCCAATAAGCTCCAGCCACCTTCATCAGCTTGAACGCCGTGCCGATCTGGCCGGTGGAGGCCATATGCGGGCCACGGCAGAGGTCGAACCAGTCGCCCTGATAGTAGATCTTGAGATCCTGGCCTTCTGGAATG
>JAGWJK010000397.1 GCA_028865845.1 Rhizobiaceae bacterium | reverse complement strand
TCAGCAGATCCGGTGAGATGCCGGAGCCGACGGTATAGTCCGGATGGAAGAGAGCAAGCAGGATCGACGGCCTCTCCGCGCGGGAGGCTCCGTGGTGTTGCGTGTTCGCCCAAGGGATAGTGACAACAACCCTTGAAAGGCAAAGTGAATGACCATCTCCATTTCAACCCAGCCAAGCCGCGTCGCACTCATCCGTGCGCGATGGCATGCCGATATCGTCGATCAATGCGTCGATTCCTTCGTCGCCGAATGGCAGCAGACGGAAGGTGCTCCCGCTATCGACGTTTTCGATGTGCCCGGCGCCTTGGAAATCCCATTGCATGCCCAGACGCTTGCCCGTAACGGCCGCTATACCGCGATCGTCGCCACCGCTTTCGTTGTCGACGGTGGCATCTATCGCCATGAATTCGTTGCCGATACCGTTCTTAACGCCATGATGCGGGTTCAGCTCGATACCGGCATCCCCATTCTCTCCGCAGTGCTGACGCCGCACCATTTTCAGGAGTCGGAGGCGCACATTCAGTTCTTCAAGGAACATTTCGTCATCAAGGGGCGCGAAGTGGCCAGCGCCTGCCGCCAGATCCTTGGCGAACGCGCCAAGCTGCTGCCATCGGTGACGATCTGAGCTAGGATCCCGGGAGGCGCGCGACGAGCCGCCTCCCCTTCGGGTTGAAAGGAGCGTGTCTTGAGCGTCCTGCGCATCGTTCCAAATCTGGCGGCCGCCGATCCGGGTGCGGCTGCCGCGTTCTATCGCGATTTGCTCGACCTCGAGATCGTCATGGATCACGGCTGGATCGTGACTTTTTCCTGTAACAGCGCGACCACCCCGCAGGTGAGCATCGCCAGCGAAGGCGGCTCCGGCACCCCCGTTCCCGATCTGTCGATCGAAGTCGACAATATCGACCTGATCTACCAGCGCGCCAAATCGCAGCGGTTGGACATTCTCTATGAACTCACCGACGAGCCCTGGGGTGTACGGCGCTTCTACGTGCGCGATCCCTTCGGCAAAGTCGTGAACATCCTGTCGCACCAATAGCTGTTGGATAGGTTAGCAGCCTGTCAGACAGTCGTCTGGCCATTCAACTCGCTTGCTGTATATGCAAAAACCAAAGACCCAAATCGCCATAAATCGCGGGCAACTTCGAGTTATCATGACCCTTGCGACAAGCAAAAAAATTTTTAGAATATTCAAGATCTATGGATCCGTTGGCTTCATTATAGTTGCCTCGGCGGTATACTTGGATGCGTTTTTTCTATATCGGGAGACCGGAAAACTAGAAGAAAAGCTATCTCCGATAGTCAGCGTAATTTCCGGAATCTATTCCGCTGGAATCTTGATTTTATTTCTTCTGTTGATCCCGGTTGGATACTCATATCTCTACCGATTTATGAGGGTACAGGAAAACTTCTCTGTACATAAGGCGATGACGTCTTCACCTCTTACGAAGCACCTTCTCATCAAAGAAATCATTGAAGGCTGAAAGCAGCCCCGCGGAAGCGCGGGACCGCCACTTTAATTACCCGCGGATCGCCTGATCGTTGGCGTCGAAACGGTGCATATGCGTTCCATCCGGCGTCGCATACACGATCTCATCGGGCTCATATTTGTGTTCGCCGAAAAGACGCACGGTCAGAAGGCCGGTACTGTCGGATTCGAGATAGATGATCGTGTCGGCGCCGAGGTGTTCGACATGGATGACCTTGGCCTGCCATGTGCCCTGCTCGCGCGACAGCGTGATGTGCTCGGGGCGGATGCCGACGGTCTTTGCACCTGTGACGCCGAGCTTTTCCGCCGGGATGAAATTCATCTGCGGCGAGCCAATGAAGCCGGCGACGAAGATATTGGCCGGACGATTGTAGAGTTCCATCGGCGAGCCGATCTGCTCGATCGCGCCGGCATTCAGCACCACGATCTTGTCGGCAAGGGTCATCGCCTCGACCTGGTCATGGGTCACGTAAATCATCGTAGCCTTCAGGCTGCGGTGCAGGCGGGCGATCTCAAGGCGGGTCTGCACGCGCAGCGCCGCGTCGAGGTTCGACAGCGGTTCGTCGAACAGGAAAAGCTCCGGCTCGCGTACGATGGCGCGGCCGATGGCGACGCGCTGGCGTTGCCCGCCCGAAAGCTCCGCGGGACGGCGACCGAGATAGGGACCGAGCGACAGCATGCCGGAAGCCTTCTCGACCCGACTTTCGATCTCTTTGCTGGGCGTGCCCGCCTGCTTCAAGCCGAGACCCATGTTGTCCTTGACCGTCAGGTGCGGATAGAGCGCGTAGGATTGGAACACCATCGAAATGCCGCGCTTGGCGGGCGGCGTCACCGTCACATCCTGGCCGTTGATGAGCACTGCACCCGAGGTGACGTCTTCAAGACCGGCGATGCTGCGCAGAAGGGTCGACTTGCCGCAACCGGACGGCCCGACGAAAATGACGAACTCGCCGTCTTTCACTTCTAGGTCGATGCCCTTCAGCACATCGTGCGTGCCGTAGGCCTTGCGGATGGATTTCAGTTGAAGCGATCCCACAGTCTCTAATCCTTACAAATAAACGGGCTTGCCGGTGCGCACGCTCTCGTCGGCGGCAAGGCAGATGCGCAGCGATTGAACGGCGTCCGACATATGGCGGCTAAGATCGATATCCTCGCGGATGGCCTTGAGCACATAGGCCTGTTCGAGGTCGCAAAGCTCCTGATGGCCAGGCTCGCCGTCCATGCGCAGATCCTGGTCCGGACGGATGAACTTGCCGTTCGGTCCGGTTTCGGCATTGTGCAGCCGGATGACGGACGTCTTGGTATGCGTATCGATGTCGTCGGACTTGGCATTCGGGTCCATGACGATGGACACCGCACCGTTCGGCGACATCACATCCTTCACGAAGAAGGCGGTCTCGGAAATCATCGGGCCCCACCCCGCCTCATACCAGCCGACCGAACCGTCTTCGTAAATAACCTGCAGATGGCCGTAATTATACATGTCCGGCGCGATCTCGTTTGACAGGCGCAGGCCCATGCCGCGCACTTCGACAGGCTTAGCGTCGGTAATCTGGCACATGACGTCGACATAGTGCACGCCGCAATCGACGATCGGCGACGTCGTCTGCATCAGCGCCTTGTGCGTTTCCCAGGTCGGGCCGCTGGACTGCTGGTTCAGGTTCATGCGGAAGACATAGGGGCCGCCGAGCTTGCGGGCTTCGGCGATCAGGCGGATCCACGACGGGTGATGGCGCAGGATATAGCCGATCACCAGCTTGCGGCCTGCCTTCTTCGCGGCAGCGACTACGCGCTCGGCATCGGCGACCGTCGTTGCGAGCGGCTTTTCGAGAAAGACGTCGCAGCCGGCTTCGAAAGCCATCACGGCATAATCGGCGTGGCTGTCGGAATAGGTATTGATCGAACAAAGATCCGGCTTGAGTTCCTTCAACGCCGTGGCGAAATCAGGATGGACCGTATAGCTCTGCAACTCTTCCGCCATCGTCGGCTTGGAGCGGTTGACGAGGCCGACGATCTCAAAGCCGGGATTTTTGTGATAGGCGAGTGCGTGGCTGCGGCCCATGTTGCCAAGACCGGCAACGAGCACGCGGATCGGCTTGTCGGATGCGCTCACTTGACTGCTCCAGAGGTAATGCCGCGAATGAGTTGGCGGGAGAAGATGACGTAAAGCACGAGGATCGGCAGGATGGCGAGCGACAGCGCCGCCAGCACAGCGTTCCAGTTGGTGACGAACTGGCCGATGAAGATCTGCGAGCCCAGGGTCACGGTCTTCGTCGCTTCGCTCGGCGCCAGGATCAACGGGAACCACAGATCGTTCCAGATCGGGATCATCGTGAAGACGGCGACGGTCGCCATCGCCGGACGCACCAGCGGTATCACGAGCCGGAAGAAGATCGCATATTCGCTGAGGCCATCGATACGGCCTGCATTCTTCAGGTCGTCGGACACTGTGCGCATGAATTCGGAGAGAATGAAGATCGCAAGCGGCAGGCCCTGGGCGGTATAGACCAGGATCAACGAGGTCAGCGTGTTGACCAGACCGACGGCCACCATGCCCTGCAGAATGGCGACGGTGCCGAGGCGGATCGGGATCATGATGCCGATCGCCATATAGAGGCCGGTGATCGTATTACCGCGGAAGCGATATTCCGAAAGCGCGAAGGCTGCCATCGCGCCGAACAACAGCGTCAGGACGATCGATACGATCGTCACAACGAAGCTGTTTTGGAAATAGAGGGCGAAATTGCCCTGCCCGAGCACGGTCTTGTAGCCGATCAGGCTGAAGCTGGACGGCAACGGTATGCTCAAGGGTGCGCGGAAGATCGAAGCGCGATCCTTGAACGAATTGACGATCGTCAGGAACACCGGAAACAACGCGATCAGCGTATAGGCGATCAACGCCAGATGCACGAGACTGGAGCGGACAAGGGAAGTGCGTGCCTTGGACATGGTCGCCTCTCCTTTAGAATTGGTAGCGGCGGATGCGCCGCTGGATGATGAAAAGATAGAACGAGACGCCGGCAAGGATGATCAGGAACATCACGGTCGCGATCGTTGCGCCCATCGAACGGTCGCCAAGCTGCAGCTGGAAACCGAAGAAAACGCGATAGAGCAGCGTTCCGAGAATATCGGTTGAACCATCCGGCCCCGCGAGAGCGCCTTGCACGGTATAAACAAGGTCGAATGCGTTGAAATTGCCGACGAAGGTCAGGATGGAAATGATGCCGATCGCCGGCAACACCAGCGGCAGCTTGATCTTCCAGAACTGGCTCCAGCCGGTAATGCCATCGCATTCCGCGGCTTCGATCACCTCTTCCGGAATGTTCAACAGCGCGGCGTAGATCAGCATCATCGGAATGCCGACATATTGCCAGACTGAGATCAATGCGACCGTGACGAGCGCCGTGCCTGGCTTGCCGAGCCAGGGAGCAAAGAACGACTTGAGACCGACCAGCCCCATCAGATCAGGTGCGACGCCCCAGAGCGGCGACAGGATCAGCTTCCAGATGAAGCCGACGATGACGAAGGAGAGCAGCGTCGGCAGGAACATTGCCGTGCGATAGAAGGCGACGAACCGCAGCTTCGGGAGCGACAGCAGAGCGGCAAGCGCCACACCGATCGGATTCTGCACGCACATATGAATGGCGAAGAAGATCAGGTTGTTGCGCAGCGCATTCCAGAAATCATTCTCCCAGCGCTCGTCGCCGAACAGTACCTTGAAATTGTTGAGCCCCACGAAAGTCGTCT
>JAGWJK010000396.1 GCA_028865845.1 Rhizobiaceae bacterium | reverse complement strand
AGGGATTTCGGAAATATTTCGACGGCCGCCGTCAGCTTGCCGCCGCGCTGCGGATCCGCCAGGGCAAATCCCGTCCCGAGGCAGGTCACGGCGGCAACCAGACTGATCCCGGCCAGGGATATTTTCACGCGATTCATGTTCACCTCCCATTATTCTTTGTTCTTTGATTTCAATGTATTGAGGATCGGCCGGCCTACTTTTTCTTTCCTTCCGGATGGGCTTGAAGGAAATAAAGCGGTGTCAATCCATCGCGTAGAAACGCGTTGTCGCAGGCGAAGTGATCGGCGTAGTGGAGCACATAGGCTTCCTGGGTTTTTCCGTGGAAAGGCATGAGGGGGGAATGCATGGCGACAGCGTTGACCACGCGTTCGCCGAAGCCAAGGTCGCGCAGCAACATGGCGCCGATGATGCCGTGAGGAAGTTCGGAAGCAAGCTGCGTGCGAATGACGTCGTCGCCACGGCGCATGTACATCAACGGCTTGTCGATATCATGCAGGATGAGCGTCGGGATCAGGATGTCCGCGGGGATATCAGTCTTCCACTCAGCCTTGGCGGCGTTGGCCAAGGCAATGCCAATCCGCGTGACCTCGTTGACATGGTCTATCAGCAGATAACTGGGATGCAGGCCGCCCCATGGCATGTCTTCAAGTGTCTTAAACGTGCTCGATGTCCATGCCGTCATCCAGGCGACAACCGTCATTTCACGGAGATTGTCCGAAATCAGATCGAGGCCGTAGAGCTTTTTTTCCAGTTCGCGGCGGTGAGATGTGCTGTCGCGTTCAATCGTGTACATTGGCATTCTTTCCTCCTCCATTTATTCAAGCTTCACTGCCGGCAAGGAGATGTCCGCAACCGGCCGCTTTTCATGGCGTTGCGGGCCTTTCGCCGCGAAGCGCCGCCTCGGTAATGCCGGTTACGGCTTCGATCGTCACCGGACCGGGATTGAGGCCATTGTCGGTCTCAACGGTGATTTGCGCGATCTGCGGCACATCCAAGGGACTTATCCCGACCTGGGAAAGCGCGGTTGGAAGACCGAGATCGACAAGCAGGTCGAAAATCGCTCCGCCGACATCGGTTGTGCCGAGCGCGTTGGCCAGCTTCGTCATCGGCGCCGCGGCGTAGCGGGCATTGTAGGCGGCCACATGCGGCAGGATGATTGCGTGCGACAGACCGTGCGGTACGTTGAAGGAGCCGCCCAGCGTATGGGCAAGGCCATGCTGCAGGGCAAATCCTCCCGTCAACGCAGCACCCGAGAGATAGGCGCCGTACAGCATTCTTGATCGGACCGCGACATCGTTTGGCTGTCGCAGTACCTCCCTTATGCTCTGTGCTACGACGCGCGCGCCTTCGATTGCGGCAAGGACGATCATCGGATCGGCAGTCGGGACGTAGATGACGTCGACGCAGTGGGCCAGTGCGTTCAAGGCACTCGCCGCGCTGACATCCGCCGGCAGCGAAAGCGTCAATTCCGGGTCGTAGATGATCGTTGTCGCCAGCATTTTGAGGCTTGTATGCATGCGCTTTACGCCATCGATGGTGATGCCGCAGAACCCGGTCACTTCCGAGCCTGAATAGGTGGTGGGGATGGCGATGATCGGCAGGCCAAGCTCCAGCGCGATGGCTTTTCCCAAACCAACCGATGCGCCGCCGCCGACGCTGACCAGGCAATCCACACCGACGTCGCGGGCTCGCTGCTGCCCGCGACGGGCCATTTCGATGGGAACCTGCGAAATGGCCTCGGGCAGGGTGTCGGCAACAACGGCGCCGAGGCGCTTTGCGACCATTTCGGCCATCGTCTGTCGCCCGGGCGTCGAAACGATCATCACCCGTTTCGCCCCGAGGCGCGCGACCTCCTCGGCGATGCTGTCGATGGCGCCGGCGCCGAAAACGATGCGCGGCGGGGTGGCGTTGTAGATATCGCCGGGAGTTACAAAACGGAGTCCGGCCGTCTGCTGGCCTGCGGGCACGTTCATAGGATCACCAAATTTGTCGTTCGCCGCCCGATGAGGCGGCATGTGATTGAGGGCGTTTCTGCGGATACGTTCGACAATAATCACCGCCTCCCTTGGCGGGTCCGCCAACGGATCAAATCATCTCTGCAGTGAGTCTATCTATCGTCTGATCGGGTGCGGCGACGTCTATGCGCCAGCACCGGTCAGCGACTTCGCTATGTCGTTTTGACATCCATACGAGTAGCTCCTCCACGACAACGATAGGAAGCGCGCTTAGAGAAAGTCAATTTATTATTCATGATCAACTAATTCGCAAAACTTATCACTGCGGCGCCCGGCGCTAGCCAGCTCGGCCCATCAGACGACGGTCCTGCCGATCTTCGTGGCGACAGAAAGGAATTTCTGAATGGCTGGTGCGGTCTCATCCTGATTGTAGGCAATGCCCAGGGTGAGGGAGGGGGCGGGGCCGATGATTTCGCGATAGACGACCCCGGGCCTTGAGAATTGCTGGTAACGGGAGGCAATCCAGCCGACACCAAAGTTTGCGGCAGCGAGCGCTACTATTGATTGAGCCGGCGATGCCTCGTGAATCATCCGAGGGCTGAATCCGGAGCTCTGGCACAGGGCGACAATCTGATCGTAAAGCCGCGGCCCGACCTTGCGCGGGAACATGATGAAATTTTCGGAAGCAAGATCGGCGAGCATAAGCTTGCGTTTGCGCGACAACGGGTTCTGGTTGGAGATCACCAGTTTGAAATCGACTTCGGCGATCTGCAGGCACGAGATGGATGAATCGTCCAATGGCGGATGGGCGATGCCGACCTGGATATGACCTTGCCGCAATGCCTCTTCCTGCTCGGCTGTCGTCATTTCCTCGACGATAAGGCCGACGTCGGGAAGCTCCTGCGAGAAGGCACGCACGATTTCCGGCAATGCGATGAACATCGCCGGTGCGGTACAGCCGACAAACAACTGCCCGATTTCGCCGCGGGCCGTCCGCCGCACGAGTTGTGCCGCCTGCCTGGATTGCAGAAGCAATTTCCGCGCTGCTTCAGCAAAAACCTCCCCGGCGGGCGTCAGCGAGACATGCCTTTTGTTGCGGTAGACGAGTTGCGCCTCGAGTTCCTCTTCGAGATGGCGCAATTGTTGACTGAGCGCCGGCTGGGTCATGTGGCAGCGTTCAGCGGCGCGGCGGAAATGCAGCTCTTCGGCGAGGGCGACAAAGCAGGTGAGGCGGCGTGGATCCATGATTTCATGATAAGAAAAACTTCTTATTTAATCAAGTAATGCAATTTGCACTAATCAGTGGATGGATTTAACCTCTGTTTCGGGAGTGGTTGCGCCGGAGGAGTGTCGTGCGCGGCCGGTTTTGACAGTTCCAATGCATAAGTGCCGCAAACGCCTATTCGCGGGTGCTCGTCGCTACCCGATGATTGTGCATTGGACACGAATAAACTCGGGAAAAATAATAATCAGCGGGAGGAGAAGACCGTGATGAACCAGGAGCGTAAAGTCGCATTCGCTGCGACGATCGGGACGATTATCGAGCAGTACGATTTCTTCATCTACAATACTGCGGCAGCCCTTGTGTTCAGCAAGCTATTCTTCCCGCAGGTATCGCCGGCGATCGGCACGATGCTGGCGTTCTCAACCTCAGCGACGGGATTTGCCGCACGCCCGATCGGCGCCATCGTCTCCGGACATTTCGGCGACCGCGTCGGTCGCAAGGCATTGCTGCTGGCGACCATCCTGATCATGGGCATCGCGACCTTCGCCATCGGTCTTCTGCCCACCTATGATTCCATAGGCATCGCCGCTCCGATCGCCCTTTTGACCTTGCGCGTCATCCAAGGATTTGCCGTTGGTGGCGAGTTCGGCGGTGCATCGCTGATGATCAGCGAGTCCGTTCCGGCCAATCGCCGAGGTGTTTGGGGAAGTCTAATCACCGTCGGCATTCTGGCTGGTCTGATCATCGGCACCATTCTCTTCTCCTCCGTTACCTCGCTGCTATCGGAGGATTCGTTCATGAGCTGGGGCTGGCGGGTGCCGTTCCTGCTGAGCGCGGTCCTCGTCGCGGTCGGCATTTACGTCCGCGTCAGCATTGCCGAGACGCCGGAATTCCTGCGCATGATTGCAACGGGACGCAAGGCTGAAAACCCGCTGATGGAGGCACTCAAACAGCCGAAATCGGTGATCACCATTTTCTTCATGCGTGTGGCCGAAAATTTCAGCTTCTACGTCTTCTCCGCCTTCAGTCTCTCTTACATCGCGGGAACGTTGGGCCTGCCCCGCTCGCTGGCCTTGAATGCCGTGATGATCGCTTCGCTTGTTGAATGTGTCACGGCGATAGGTTTCGGCGCGTTGGCGGACCGGATCGGTGCTCGCCGGATCATGGTCGGCGGCCTGATCTTCCAGATGCTGTTTGCCTTTCCGTTCTTCTGGCTCCTCGATACCGGTAACCACGGATGGGTTTTTGTCGGTATCATCATTGCCTTTGCCCTTTGCAACGGCCCCATCTCGGCCGTGCAACCGGGATGGTTACCGCGTTTTTTTAGTGTCAATTCGCGAGCAAGCGGTCTTGCTCTCGGGCGGGAGCTGGCCTCGGTGGCCGGCGGTGGCGTGGCACCCCTGGTCGCGACTGCGCTCGTTTCCAGCGCCCATAGCTCGTGGCCTGTCGCCGCGGCTATGGCCGGCACTACCTTCCTTGGATTGATCGCGATGATCTCGGTCCGTCAGATGGACCAGGAATGGAGCAGACAGGAAAATGAACGGAAATCGCTCGGCGGCACGGCCGTGGCATCGTGATCGATGGACAATAGCACAAAGACGAAAGGCGCTTCGATGCCGGAACATAAGCAATCCATCCCGTCCGAACTGGCACGCTGGCCGGGTCACACAGGGAACTGGAACCGTTGGCCGAATGACCGCGGCACTCTCAACCTGTTAACACCGGCGGTCGCGTTGCGCGGTTTCGCCACGGTGCGACAGGGCGAGGTCATCGGCTGCGGCCGGTCGTTGACATTGGACGATCCTGTTCGGCCAACGCCGGCCGCCTTTGTCCGAATGATGACCGCCGGTGACCCGCTGGGCGATGTTCAGTCGGCGAAGGACGAGATGGGGTTTCGCACTCACGGCCTGACCAACACCCATATCGATGCCATCAGCCATTACGGCTTTCGCGACTACGGTTTTAATGGTCACAAATTCAGCGACCATGTAACCATAGAGGCGGGTGCAGGCAAATGGGATGTCGCCGGCGTCGGACCGATTGTCACCCGCGGCGTGTTCGTG
>JAGWJK010000395.1 GCA_028865845.1 Rhizobiaceae bacterium | reverse complement strand
CGGCGATGGTAGCGGCGAGCGGGTCGGGGTGCGCTTTACCGACCAGCGGGCGCAATGGGCCTTTCTGATCGACGCCGATCTTCGGCTTGGGGAGCTTTATATGGATGGCCGCTTCCTCGTCGAGGAAGGGACGCTCTACGATTTCGTTGCGATGATGCTGCGCGAGGCACAGAACCAGACCCATCCCCTCGTTGCACGGATAATCGACGGCGCCAGGACGCGGTTGCGGATATTCCGTCAGCGCAATCTGCCGGGCCGCTCCAAACGCAACGTCGCTCATCATTATGATCTCGATGGTCGTCTCTACGAGCTGTTTCTGGATGTCGACCGGCAATATTCGTGTGCCTATTTCGAAAGAGCCGATCAGAGTCTCGAAGACGCGCAATTGGCGAAGAAAAAACATCTCGCCGCCAAACTGAGGATCGAGCCGGGCAACAGCATATTGGACATCGGTTGCGGCTGGGGTGGCTTGGCGTTGCATCTGGCAGGGCAGGCGGTGGACGGTCGCGTGCTCGGCGTCACCCTGTCGGAAGAACAGCTGGACTATGCGTCAAAGCGCGAGCGCCCTGCGGATGCGGCGCCCGTCGAATTCGCGCTGCGGGATTACCGCAGCCTTGATGGACGTTTCGACAGGATCGTTTCCGTCGGCATGTTCGAGCATGTCGGGCTCGCATCCTATCGCACCTTCTTCGACAAATGCGCAGCGCTCCTTGCCGATGACGGCATCATGGTGCTGCACACGATCGGATGTTCGGCGACGCCAGGCTTCACTACCCCTTGGCTCGACAAATATATCTTTCCCGGCGGCTATATCCCGGCGCTTTCCGAAATCGTGCCGGAAATCGAAGCAGCTGGGCTGACGATCACCGACGTCGAAGTCCTGAGGCTGCATTACGCCTGGACGCTGCGCAATTGGCGCGATCGTTTCATGGCGCGCCGGGCGGAGGCTGCCGCTCTTTATGACGAGCGGTTCTGTCGCATGTGGGAATATTATCTTTCAACCGCGGAAGCTGCCTTCCGTTATGAGGATCTTGTCGTCTTCCAGATCCAGATCGCCAAGCGCAACGACACATTGCCGGTGACGCGCGACTACATCAGCCACTGAGGGCGGAGTTCGCCGATCAGAAGCCGACGGCGAACGACCGATTGATGGTCAGGCCGAGGATATTCTGGTTTTCCGAACCGAACTGCGAGGTGATGGGACTGTTGGCAGCGTCGCCTGTCAGCCGGTCGAACCTGTCATAGGCAATGACGCTCCACGCCGGCGATATCGTATAGGTCGCGGCCACCATAAGGCCGACCGATTTCAAGCCGCCATCGGCATCGAAGGCCGAGACGCGACCGTTGCTTGCAGCTTCACCCTGCGAGACGCCGAAGTTTTTCTGCATGAAAGTGGAGTTTCCGAAAGACATTCGCGGGCCGGCCGAAATGACGACGTCCTCGCTCACCGGCTGGAACCAGTCGACGGCGAAATCCGCCGCCAGACCATCACCATCCCACAGGGCCTGCCGCATCTCGCCTCGCAGCCGCAGACGATCCTCAACCGGCCAATATTGCGCAAAGGCGCCGGCATCGATCGTCCAATGCACCCTGCGCAAACCTTCGAGATCATGATCATCGAAAGCGGAACGCCCGCTCCTGAGGCCGGCGACCGGGCCGGCTTCAAAGCCGTCCATATCGAGGAGGCTGTAGTCGATATTGTCATCCGGGGCGCTATAGCCGGCCGGCTCGCCCATCCGTCTAATGTCGAACGAAGGCATGCCGCTGAAGGAATAATGTTTCGACCCTTCGTAAGAGGGCCCATATTCCGCAGTGCCGCCCAAGGTGACAATCCATTGCTTCGATTGCGCCGGCGTCGTTTCCTGCGCCGTGGCGGGGGATGAGGAAAAAGCGGCAAACACGGTGAGCACCGGCACCATGGCCGCGATGCCGACATTCATCGATGTGGCGTAAAATCGTCGCATAAGCGTTCCCCGATCGATCGCGCGGCAATTGACGCAAAACGCGCGGCAATGGCCCCATGTCATGCTCATTCGCCGTCAAAGACCACGATGTCTCGACAGAGAGATGTCGATATCGATCCCCGGCAGGAGAAAATCCCTCTGGCGCCAATGTGTCAAGGCAAAGGTTTTGGCGGCCGCTTTCTTGACTGACGAAACTGACAGGGAACTGAAGGCGAGTTTTCAACATTTTTTCATTCGCGGCGCAGTCCCGATATCGCGGCAATTCGGCGAGGTTCCATAATGGATATGAAAATCAATATCTTGTAATGCGTGTTGTCGCAAAGATCGCTTCCAGTCTCAGCTCGCGGGCGCCATTGGATGAGCGCCTGCGCGGGTATTTTTGCCCGTCTTTTCGGCACCGGGACATTTTTTGTTCAGGTTATTGTCAGGAAAGTCATATATGCGGCGCGTTTTTGGCAGAGGGGAATGCGGTCATTAATCCGCTTTGCGCCGCATCGCGTCCTGGAGAATAGCTATTGTCTGAACATGCAATGGAGGGCGAGAGCCGGGGGCTCCGTCCTAGAATGGGCAGCGTTACCCTCTGTCTGCTGACCACTCTCTATCTGCTGATCGTTCCAAACCAGACGTTCTGGACCAGGTCCTACGATTATCTCGGCGCCGATCCCGTGGTTTACGCGGCCTTCGTCATCGGTGTTTCCGCGCTCATGCTGGCGCTGCTGACGACTTTTTCGGTGAAGTATCTGACGAAGCCGATCCTCATCTTCTTCGTCATCGTTTCGTCCTCGGCCTCGTGGTTCAACGACCAGTTTGGCGTCATCATCGACAAGGACATGATCCGCAACGCAGCGGTGACCACTCAGGCGGAATCCGCGCATCTGATCACGCTGACCTTCGTCACGCATATTTTCCTGACCGGCATCCTGCCGTCGCTGCTAATCCTGTGGGTGCGGGTGGTGCACAGGCCGTTCATCAAGAAATTCGTCTGGAACATGGCCGTCATTCTGCCTTGCCTTGCGATTTTCCTCGCCGCCGGCCTTGGTTTTTCGCGCACCTTCGCCGCCGTCGGCCGTGAGCACAAGGATCTGGTCCTGACGCTCAATCCGGTCGTGCCGATCGTCAGCACCATCCGCTACGCTGTCGAGGCGGAGCGCGACCGGCATGTCGTCGTCCAGCCGCTTGGCGAGGATGCACACCAGCGCAGCGCAGGCGTCGGCGGCAAGCCGCGCGTCACCATCATCGTTGCCGGCGAAACGGCACGCGCGCAGAATTTTTCGCTCGGCGGCTACGCGCGCGACACCAATCCCGAACTGGCAAAGCAGGACATCGTCTACTTCCCGAACTCGACCAGCTGCGGCACCGCGACCGCGACATCGATCCCGTGCATGTTCTCCGTCTATACCCGCGCGACCTATAAGCATAGCAAGGCGCTGGAGACTGAAAACCTGCTCGATGTCCTCGGCCATGCCAGGATCGGCGTGACCTGGTGGGACAATGATACAGGCAGCTATGGCGTAACGGCGCGCGCGCCCTACACCTTTCTGCCGGCAGCCGCCGATCCGCGCTTCTGTCGCGACGGCGAGTGTCATGACACGGTTCTGCTCGACAAGCTCGACAACTGGCTGAACAACGTGAAGGGCGACAGCGTGCTTGTGCTGCATCAGCTCGGCAGCCATGGACCGGCCTATTACCAGCGCTATCCGGAAGAGTTTCGCCGGTTCACGCCCGATTGTCGCACCGCCGAATTCGGCAAATGCACGCCGGAGGAGATCGTCAACGCCTATGACAACACGATCCTCTTCACAGACCATGTCGTTTCCAGCGTCATCGATCACCTGAAGCAGCATGCCGACAAGATCTCGGGCTCGATGATCTACCTTTCCGACCACGGCGAATCGCTCGGCGAAAACGGCCTTTACCTGCATGGCACGCCCTACGTCATCGCGCCGCCGCAGCAGACGCACGTGCCGATCCTCGTCTGGCTCGACAAGGACTTCCGCGCAAGCTCGGGCGTCGACATGGCCTGCCTCAAGGCAGGGGCCGATGCGCCGCACTCGCACGACAACCTTTTCCACAGCGTCCTCGGCCTCATGGATGTCGCGACGAAGGTCTATGATCCGTCTCTCGACCTGTTCGCCGCCTGCCGTGGCAAGCCGAACACCGTAGCGCTGGCCGATTGAGGCGGGACACTCCCATTTTTGCTTGAAAACAAAGGGATTCGCGGCTAAGCAAATCCCCATATGCGCTCTGCCTTCGCTGGCGGGGCGCAGACCAAGAGAAGCAAAAGACAGGACTTCCCTGTCTATTCCGGAGGCGCTGCAGCGATGCCTGCCAAGATTTACCGTCCCGCAAAAACCGCCATGCAGTCCGGCAAGGCCAAGACCAATATCTGGGTCCTTGAGTTTGATCAGGAAAGTGCGCGCAAGATCGATCCGATCATGGGCTACACCTCCTCGGGCGATATGCGCCAGCAGTTGAAGCTGACCTTCGAGAGCCAGGAGCAGGCCGAAGCCTATGCCAAGCGCGAAGGCATCGAGTACCGGGTCATCGCGCCGAAAGACCCCATCCGTCAGACGGTCTCCTACACGGACAACTTCCGTTTCACCCGCATTCAGCCCTGGACCCATTGAGTTTCGGGCGAGAGTCAGGCATTTGATGCCCGCTGCAGCATTCGCTGCGGCGGCATATTCTGGGGCCCCTTAGCTCAGCTGGATAGAGCACCTGCCTTCTAAGCAGGTGGTCGCAGGTTCGAATCCTGCAGGGGTCGCCATTAACTTCCTATTTTCGCTCCAGATACACGAGCTACGTTTATTCTTGAGACCCGGGTAATACTGCCTAGCTGAGAGGGTCCGGCGGTCTACCGTTCCTTCAAGATATCGCCGAGGATGGCGTCCATCTCCTCGACGGTGATGAGGTCGATCATGTGTCGGTCCGCCAGATCAACCAGCGTGGCCGCAACTTCGCGTTCGCGCCATCCTGCATTGAGGGCGCGTTTAGCCAATTCCGCAAAAGCGGCATGCATGGCGAACTGGCACCAGGTGTGCCGGTCGGGATGTTCTTCCCCGACAGAAGGTGGTTGAATTTCGGTCATGGCAGAAATGTCGTGTTTCGCATGCCTAATATCAAGGGACGCGCGTAGATTGCGTGAGTTCGGCTGCTGCCGTCCGATCAGCGCGATGTAGCCTGTCGCCAAGCACCGCGAGTTCTTCGACCGCGCGTATCCGTCGATCCCACCGACCCGCCCTTTCGAACGTACCGTTCCGCCTTCAAACAAAAACCCGCCGGGCGATCGCGCCGGCGGGTCTT
>JAGWJK010000394.1 GCA_028865845.1 Rhizobiaceae bacterium | reverse complement strand
AGCTGCTCGATCTGCTGCATGATCTGCTGAACTTGCTGCTGCGCCTGCTGAATAAGCTGGCTTGCCTGCTCCGGGTTCTGCTGTGCCTGCTGCTGGATATGCGGGTCTCGCTGGGCGCGCTCCATTGCCGCGTTGATCTGCTTCGCCTTGGCTTCGAGCGGTTTCACCTGCTTTGCAATGTCAGCATCAGTGGGGATTTCCATCTGCGACATGTCGAGCAACGTTTGCTTGTCGAAGTTCTCCGCCATGATTTCAGCGGCGATGCAGACGAGATCACGGGCGACCCGGGCGAGCTCGTTCTGCTTGTCGCGGATGCGGACAGATCCGTTCATCTGCTTGAGCTGCTGAGCGCCAAGCGTCTCGTTCGGGTCAGTCTCCCCACGCTGAACGTCGGAAATGCCGCTCAACTGGTAGACGTCGCCTATGACGGACTGACGAAGCTCGACCAGGCCGGAAACGGTGGTGGCGATGACGTCGATCGGCAGCCATATGACCTTGTCACCACCATTGCCGAATGCCGCCCAATTGGAGATCGGCACCATGATCTTGCGATCGTCGTTGATGTTGATTGCCGCTTCGATCGCATCGCCGATCTCACCGCCACCGGGATAGAAGCCCTTGATCTTCAGTGCTTCCGATAGTGCATGAATGCGGTTGGTGAGCTGATTGATTTCCTCAAGCTGATCCTTGTACATCAGGACGTCGGGAACCGGGATCAGGCCACCGCGCTGGATCGTCGCATATGCCGGCTTCGGGCATGGGAAAAAGCCCTGAAGGTTCAGGTGGGGCTTGTCCTCGTCGAGTGTGACATCTACGCCTTCGCAGACCCACACGCACTTGTTCTCGGTCTTTGACCAGATCTCCCACACAGCCGCCTTCGCCTGTCTGGTGGCGCCGCCGCGCTGATTGTCCTTGCGCAAGACCTGAGTGGACGCCTGCAGATAAGCGTCGCCCGACGTCTTCTTAAAGCGAGCGCTCATCTCCTCCAACGTCATCCAGCAGCGACGGGCTACCCAACCGGTCTCTGACCAATTCCGCGCCGGCTCGTGCAGGAAGTCCTTGCGATCGACATGCTCAATGCAGACCTTCTCCGTCGGCGTGTCGCTTTCGGACTTCGTCTCGTATCGAACCCATGGGCTACCGCGGCCAACGATGGCCACATCATCACGCAACAGCAGCATGACCGAATTGATATCGGTCAGATCGAAGGCGACGGATGTCGAGCGTTCTAAGAACTCGGACGAGACGCGATAAAGCGGGCGGCGGTCTTTGAACTTTGGGACAACGACAGGGATGGGCGGACGTGCATAGATCGACGGCTTCAAAACCTCAACGTTGGCCCAGAATATCTGGAACTGCCGATCGCGCGTGACGGATGCCAGGCGGTTCAGATCGGCATACAGCCTGTCGATGGCGTCGGCTTTGTCCTGATAGCTCCGGAATACCTTCTCGGCTTCCGAGATCATATCCAGCCAGACTTTGCTTTCGCCTGTCTCGGGCTGATAGGCGTCGTCGCCTTCAACTATGCCGTCGGGCTGCTGGTCAGTTGCCATGCTATACTCGGATCCTGCCTGAGCTGTGTTGTTCGATGGGTGGCGCAATTACCGAACCGCGTGGTACCACCAACGGCTTTTGCGGCGGAAGCGGCTCTGGCGCCAATCCAGTGAAGATCAACGCAAGTCCGCCTATTGCATCCGCGCCATGGGAGGCCCAATCGTGACGCGGATTGTCGCGCCATACCGATAGGTCGTCATCCCATTCGCGTCGGTAGTTTCTGAGGCATTTCAGGCCTTGATCTGTTTCGGCCTGATGGAACTCCATCTTGCCAAGCATGCGCCGCGTGCCCTGGATTCTGTCGGGGACGAAGGCTCGTTCGACCTTATTGACAGTTCCCATCTGCCGGCGCTGGACTTCCGCCAACATGATTTCAATGCGGGTCATGCCGCCGCGCGTCCACTCGCGCACTTTGATATCGTGCGGCATGTAATGAGTGCCGTAGATGTAGCCGTGCTCTTCACGACGGCGCTCCAGCTCGTCGAGCATGCCATCCATGCCGGTGCCGGTGTGCTCGAAATAGCCGATGCATCGGACACGCTCGGGCAGCACCTGAAACAGCCAGACGCTGTTGACGTCATCCATACCGATGTCTGAGATCGTATGGACCGGATAGCCTTCCACATGGGGGAAATGGCCGATCCTGCCCTGTATGTCCGCCGCCGCCATCTGATCTGCGAAATAGGCGCCCTCGACGCTGGCCTCGAATGCTTCCGTCGCCGTGGACGGGAATTCGCGCTTCATGTCTGAAAGCTGGTTCTCAGCCTTCTTCACGTACCAGGCCTTTTGCCACGTCGTGAGCTTGATGCCGAAGCCTTCGAGTTTCTCAAAGTACTTCTTGAACTCGGGCGTTATGACAACGCCAGTCGGGTCGATCGCGTATTCCGGCGACTTCCACCACGGATAGAAGAAGAACTTGAAATCCAGTTCGGTCAACGGCGTTTGCTGCCGCTGCTTTACTTGGGCGTCCTCGCAGATGTTGTAGAAGTGGCCGTCCTGCCCTTCGGCCGTGCTCTCGATGAAGACGAGTTGCCCGGCCTGAATGGTGTTCAGAGCGCCTGTCCGGATTTCGCGGGCCTTTTCCGGAAACTTGGCGCAGATCTTCCCATATTCCGACACATGCAGGTACTGCAGCGTACCAGAGCGCATCGACGTACCGACGCGGATACTCGAGTTGTTCGCCAGCATCAGCTCTGTGGCACTGTCCTTCACGACCGGGACCGCGCCGCGGATCTCCTCTGGCAGATTATCGTAAGGATATTTCACCTTATCTCGAAAGATGACCTGGGCGTCACCCAACGTCTGCGCGATCACGCCGGCGCGGATGTCCTTATTGAAGACACAGGCGTCGAGAATGAAAATCTGGATGAACGTCGTAAAGCCCAACTGTCGGGCTTTCAGGATCACGTTCAGATAATGCATGCCCTCGAAAAGCTGCTCCTGGGCCCAATTCATTTTGAACTGGACCCGGTTCCCCTCCTTGTCGACGATGAAATAGAGGTTGTTCAGCCTCCATCGCCAATCCGAGAACAGATCAAGAGCGGTTTGGAAGTCCGCGTGTCTTGCCATTCAGCGAATCCAGAAGGGTTGCAACTTCACCCGTGACACCATGAACGTGGTCGATCTTGTCGCGCCATTCGCCGGGACGGCGGTTCTTCAGCCAATTCATCGCGGCGCCGGCATCAGGCGGCACATGCTCGATGATGTCGGCGCGGATCACTTCGCCACCCGCTTGGAATAATTTCTCGCTCTCGTAGGAATAGCCAACGGCGCGATTGTAGAGGGCGCGCTCCACCCGATCGTCAGCTTTCTCTTTCCCTACTACGACCGCCTGACAAAAGTCCGGGAAGGTATTCTTCCACCGGTAGATCGTCCTTGTATCGACCTTGAAGAAGTCGGCGAGCTCATAGTCCGTTGCTCCAAGGGAGCAGAGCTTGCGCGCTTGCTCGACGAATTCGGCCTTGAAGGATACCGGGCGGCCGCTCCTGCCGTTGCCCTTCGACTTGCCTTTCGATGCTGGCGGATTCTTCTTCGTTGGCGGCATCAGAAGGCCTTCACGAGATAGCGGTCATCACGCCGGCGCGTTCCCGCGACGGTTACAACGTCAGTGAAATTCATGATAGTGATCTCGCGAAAAGGAGAACGAGGATGAATAAGCAAACCATCCGCTATTTCGTGCCAATCATGCACCTTGCGGAAGTCGAGCACTTTTTGAACCACGGCGTTACGCAGATCCAGTCACAGGTCCAGTACAATGGGGGGATCGACTGGTGTCAGTGCGATATCGACGCCGGAAGGCAAGACGTGGTCGAAGAGATTGAACGCCTTGGCGGCGAGAAGTTCAACCCCGGCTGACTCACTTAGCGCCGTTTGATGAGGGGGACGAACCCTGGAGCGGCGGCGCGGCATCCTCTGCCACGAGTGAAGCCATGATCTTGTCGCCGGGGACAAGGCGAAATGCCCGCTCCTCAGAAATGAAAAACCCGCCACCGGATGGTGACGGGCTGATGTGGCCGGGAAGCCATGCCGTAGCATGGTCGCATGGATGTCAGCTCTTCCAACGTGTTTCGGGCTCCTGTCCGCGAATGACCTCATACTGCCTAGTACGGAGCGATGCATTGGCGCCTTGGGCCGTGGTTCGGCTGGAACGTATTGTCGTAGGCTCGGTAGGACCGATACCGAGCAGAGCACCAACCACTGCCGGAATTGCCATGATAGTACCTTGGCTGAGCAAGTAGGCTCCCGATCAATGCGCCAGCTGCCAATCCACCCAAGGCTAGACCGTAGCCATTGTCGTAGCCCCCATAGTAGTGACCGCCGCCATAACCGCCGTATCGGCGATATCCCCCGTAGTACCCGCCATTATGCCCAGAGCCATGGTAATAACCGCCATGACCGCCGCGGTACCCCCCATAGTGCCCGCCGCCGCGCGGCCAATATCCGCCGTGACCATGGCCTCCCGAGTGCCCGTGATATTGGATCAATTGGACATCGGAAACGTGGCCCATTGGCGCACTGATTGACGGGAACGCTTGTGCTGGCAGCACGCTTGATAGGGCAGTCGCCAGAGACAAGCTTACGATTGCGAGAGTTCTCATTTTCATCACCATTTGCCTTCCATTAGACAAACGTCCGAAACGGAGCTTTGTGCCCCCCTTATTTGTGGACTGTGATGGAACACATCTTTTTTTGGCTCGCTAAGCGCTGATCGGTTCAAAGTTCGCATGCAAACCGCACCTCAACGTTGCCGCGCCCGGTCACCCGGTGTTCGAATTCCCGGAGAGAAGCGTCACTTGCGGCTAACCGTTCGATGCGTTCCAAGGAATACCGTTGGTACATTGCCAGAAAAACATCCTGCGCTACTTGCCAGTGTAGGAGGAGTTTTCATGTTCATAAAATCTTTGCTTGTGGCCGCTGTCGTCGGCTTCACAGGTCTTACACTGTCTAGCTGTGTTGAAGAAGGCGGTGCATACCGCACCAGCGGATATAACGGCGGTTACTACAGCAGTGGCGCCATCTATGTCGGAGGCGGCGACCGTTACCGATATCGCTACGATCGCAGTCGTTACGATCATAACCGCTATCGCGGCGGTCGCGACTATCACAGATCGGGTAGGCCGGAATATCGAGGCCATCGCCCAGAATATCAGCAGCATGGTCGTCCTAGTGGACATCACCGCATCCGGCCCTTTGACAAGAACTTGAGCCGGTAAGAC
>JAGWJK010000393.1 GCA_028865845.1 Rhizobiaceae bacterium | reverse complement strand
ATCACGCCATCCGGATCGGGACGGCCGGACCAGTCGGAACGGCTGAGCTGATAGTTGCCGCCGGTCTGCGCATCGAGCAGCGTCGCGAATTCTGTCGGCTTCAGCGTGACGTCGAAGCCGGCTTCCGCGACCATCGACTGGATGATCTGCATCGTCTGCATGGTGACCGGATCGTTGGTAACGGCGATTTCGACCGGAACGCGATCATATCCAGCAGCCTTGATCAGGGCCTTTGCCTTGTCAACGTCGCGGGCCGGAACCGGAACGTCCTTGTCGAACCACGGGCTGTTCGGCGAGAAGGGCTGGTTGCCGGCAACTGCTGTGCCGTCGAAGGCGATCTGCATGGCGGCTTCGCGATCGATCGCCAGCGAAAATGCCTGACGCAGACGCTTGTCCTTGCCCATCGGGTTATCGGCGCGCGGGCCGTTGCCGATATTGGCATAGATACCCATCCAGCCGGTGGACACCGCGTCGGCATAGGCAAGGTTGGAATCGCCCTTGACGGTGGCAATGTCGGAAGCGGCGACGCGTTCGATCATATCGAGATCGCCGGAACGCAGATTTGCCAGACGGACCGTCGTATCCGGGATCGGCAGGTAGGTGACCTTGTCGATGAAGATATTGTCCTTGTTCCAGTAGTCCTGGAACTTCTCAAGTACGATGCGGTCCTGCTGCACGCGCTCGACGAACTTGAACGGGCCGGCGCAGACCGGATGATCGCCGAACTTTGCGCCGAGAGCCTTGGCGGCTGTGGGAGAAACGATCATGCCCGCGCGGTCGGAAAGCTGGGCGAGCAGCGTGACGTCAGGCGCCTTCAGCGTAAACGTCACTTCGTATTCGCCCGTGGCTTCGACCTTGGCGACCGAGGACAGTTCGCTTTTGCGGCGCGATTCCGGCATCGTCATGTTGCGCTGGATCGTGTAGACGACAGCTTCGGCGTTGAGCGGCGTTTCGTCCTGGAACTTGACGCCCTGGCGCAGCTCCATCGTCAGCTGCATGCCGTCGGCAGACCACTTCCAGGAGGTGGCGAGCTGCGGCACGAATTTCAGGTCAGGCGTCACGTCGACGAGCTTGTCGCAGAGCGCGGTGTAGACGATACGGCCGACGAAAGTGCGCGATTGTGCCGGATCCAGCGCGTCGGCATCGTCCTGAAGGCCGATCTTCAGTTCGGTGGCGAATGCCGGGAGTGCGATCAGCACGCCGGCAGCCAGCGACGTGAGCAATTTGGCGATCTTCATCTTGTTCTCCAGTTTATGTTTTTTGATTTCCATGGATGTTCCGACCGTTTCCTCTCCGGCCGTCAGTCTCAGGCGCGGTGCAGTGCACCTCATGCTCAGTCCAGCTCTTCGGTCAGTTCCTTCTGCGGTTCCTGAGCGTCGAGCGAGGTGATGCGGATCAGGCTTTCCTGCAGCATCAGCAGATGCGTGCGCATGGCTTCTGCCGCCTTCATGGGATCGCGGGCCGCGATCGCGTCGATGATCGTCACGTGCTGCGCATAGGATATCGGCCGCGTCCTGTTCGTATTGCGGGCCAATTCGCGAATGGTTTGCCATGCCTCGTCCTGGCGGACATGGTTGATGACATCGAAGATGGTCAGGAAAAACTGATTGCCGGCGCTCTGCGCGATCAGGCGGTGCAATGCGCCGTCCCAGAGTTCGCGACTGTCGGCATCGCTGCTGTTGAAGATTTTTTTCGTCAGCTCGTACATGCGATCGATGTCGTCAGGCTTTGCGCGCATGGCGGCGAGCTGGGCAAGCTGCGGCTCGATGCGCAGGCGCACCTCCATGATTTCCATGAGATTGGTACCGGCAATCAGCGATCCGACGTGCTGGCTCCAATCATCAGGGCGCTGTCCTGCATAGGTTCCGGACCCCTGGCGGCGCCAGATGCGGCCCTCCGCTTCGAGCACTTCCAGTGCCCGCCGGATGGCGCGGCGGCTGACGCCGAACATTTCGGAAAGCGCCCGTTCGGTCGGCAGCTTGCCGTCCGCCTCCAGGCTGTCCGAGCCCAGAAGCCCCCGGAGTTTCTCGAGGGCATAGGTGGAATTTTCCGGAAGACTGCTGGGTGCCATAGTGTGGAATGGTTCGTACCAATTTTGAATTGGTTCAATAGAAAATCAACTTGATGGCAGCGTCAAGCTCTTTTTTAGGCGTCATGATGCAATGCACAATTATTGTGCATTGCATCTAATTTTTCGGCGGAAGGAAGCGCTTGCCGCCGCTGCGATTGTCAGGCGCGAGTGGTGGAGCGGGACGACAGCAACGCTTCCGGCGTGAAGGCGAAATCCTTGTCGAAAGGATAGGTCGGCTTCTGCTTGCGAAGCCGGGACAGGCGCTCCACGAACTGGTCGACAACACCGGGCGAGAGCGCCATCAGGTTCGGATTGGCGATGGGGGCAAGCTCCGGCGACAGATATCCCGATTTCACTACGATGACCTTTGCCAGATGCGGATCAAGGCCGAGGCGGGTGAAATCCACAATATTGTGATAGGGGCGACGTTTTGCGGACAAAACGAGGTCGATGCCGCCGACGGAAACGACGGCCTGCCGGTCACTGGCATCTTCGGTCTCAAGCAGGAATTTGACGGTGAAATCGTCCGTCACCGGCTGGCTGCCCTTGGTGTCCAGCGAAGCGCCGACGGTGAGTTTCAGCTTGGCTCCAACGCCTGCGGCGTAGCAGGCCTCGGTCGCTGCCTTGTCGGCGATACCGGCGAAAATGACGCCGGTCGCACCGTTGGCTATGAGTTCCGCCAGGACATCGGCGCGATCGCCGACCCCGCCGCCGGTCGGATTGTCGCCGGATTCGGCAAGAACCACCGGTGCCGTCGGGCTCGCAATGGCCTTTGCCACGCATTCCTCGATCGAGCCGGTCTCGCAACCGAAAACGAAATCTCCTCGGACATCCCAATAGGCCTGAGCGAGCTTCTTTGCCTCTCGTTCAAGCACCGCGCGGTCGGTGCCGGTCATGATCGCGGCAGCGGTCGAGCGCGGTTCGTCCGCCCAGACGTAGCCGACCATCAGCGATGCATCCCAGACGCCCTCGATCGCGTCGATGCTGGGCAGCAGCTCATAGAGGCTTTTTGCCGGTTCATCGACGGTGCTGGTGCGTTCGCCGGGCAGCACGACCGGAATAGGCGCCCATAGCAGAATCGGCTTTACGCCGGTCTTCAGGCTTTCGACCAGCATCTTGACGGACCGGCGCATCGTTTCCTCGACATCGATGTGCGGGGCCGTGCGGTAGGTGGAATACATGTCGAGCGCATCGATGATGCGCTGGGTGACATTGCCGTGCAGGTCATAGCTCGCAGACAGCGTGCAATCGTCGCCGACAAGCGCGCGGGCGGCGGCGATCCAGTCACCTTCAGCATCTTCCATGCCCTCGACATACATGGCGCCGTGCATGGCGAGATAGAGACCGTCGAGTGGCAGCAAGGCTTTCAGCCGGTCCAGGAATTCCGCCTTGAAGGCCTCGTAAGTGTGCCGCGCGACGGGACCGCCGGCAATGGCCTTGGCGTGGATCGTCGGCAGGAACTCGGCGTCATAGTCTTTCAGAAAAGCGAAATAGGGCGCTGCCGTCAGCTCGTCGCCGCGCACCACGCGGAAATCCTTTTCTTCGTTCAGGACGGGATTGTACGTGCTGCATTCGATATGAATGCCACCAACGGCGATGCGCATGGAAAACCTCAATTCGAGTTGGGACCAATCAGGAAATTGTGGGCGGCGATGCTGGCCGCACCCCGAGCCCAGATGTCGCTGTCGACACGCCGCGTGCGGATCGGCGTCTGGCCGGCGTAGCGCGGCAACACGTTGGCTTCGATCGACTGCTGGACGACTGTGCCAAACAACCCGTCGAAATTGCCTTCGACATGGGTGATCAGGATCATGCCGGGATCGTTGAACTGGATGAGATGGGCGATCGCAAGGCCGAGCGCACCGCCGGAACGATGTAGGATACGGATCGCGACGGCATTGCCGACCGACGCCTCGTGTTCGAGCTCGGTGAGCGAGGTGCAGGCGAGGCCTTCGGCACGCGACATCTCCTTGATCGCCTTCATCGAGGCGACGGTGTCGAGGCAGCCGCGCTTGCCGCAGCGGCACGGCGTACCATTCGGCTCGATGGTGCAGTGGGCGATTTCACCAGCGCCGCCATGATTGCCGCGGTAGAGCTTGCCGCGAATGAAATGAGCGCAGCCGATGCCGTCGCCAAAGGAGACGACGCTGAAATTCTGGATATCGCGGGCGCTGCCGAAGAGCTTCTCACCAACGGCAACCGCCTTGGCGTCGTTTTCGATGAAGGTCTCGATGCCGGTCTTCTGCCGGATGATCTGGGCCAGCGGCACATCCTGCCAGCCAAGCAAAGTGGATTGCACGCAATTCGCCTGTTTCTCGTCGACGAAGCCGGATAGCGCGACGCCAAGGCCGGATAGTTTTTCCGCCGCATCCGGCCGCGCCGCGAGCAGTTTCGGCAGGGCATCCGCAATCAGGCCAGCGATGATGTCCGGATCGCGCGATAGCGGCATGTCCTCGCGGGCAATGATCTTGCCGTTCAGGTCGCTGAGGACCATCGGTGCCGGATCTTCGAGCAGCGAGATGCCGACGAAGAAGGCGCCTTCCGGATGCAGGTCAAGCAACACCGAAGGGCGTCCCTGGCCGTAGACGGTCTCGGTCTCGTGGAGCACGCCAAGGGTGATCAGGTCGCGGGCAATCCCGCTCATTGCCGCCTTGCTCAGCCCCATGGACGCGGCAAGGACCGTCCGGCTGAGAGGACCGGATTCGCTGATGACGCGTAGGAGCTGCCGCTGCGATGAGGTGAGCAATTCGATGTTCCGCCTGGATTCTTGCCTATTATTTTGGCTTGACAATAAGTTCAGCAAATGAACAAATCAACAGTAATAAATTACAAAAGTGATCTAAGTCCGTCGCTCAACATCGGGCCGAAGGTCGTTTGGAAGGGTGAACAAGATGATGATTTTCAAGGATAAATTTCTGAGAAGCAGCAGTTTGGCTGTTGCCGTGATAGTCGCCGGCGCGCTGCTGGCGCCGGTTGCGGCCGAGGCCTCGACGCTCAACGTCATGCAGACCGAGGCACCGCGTTCGATGGACCCGGGCGACCAGACGGCAACCTACACCGCTGCCCTTCTCGACCCCATGTACGAAGGGCTTCTCGCCCGCGCTCCGGACCTCACCCTGAAGCCGGCGCTCGCGACCGAATGGAAGAGCGATGATGCCGGCCTCGTCTGGACCTTCAAGCTGCGCGATGGCGTAACGTT
>JAGWJK010000392.1 GCA_028865845.1 Rhizobiaceae bacterium | reverse complement strand
AATCGAACGCGGTCCCGACAACATAGGAGCGCAGGATCAGTGATAAAGCTTACCGTCAATGGTGCCGTGCACGAGGTCGACACCGACCCCTCCACTCCCCTGCTCTACGTGCTGCGCAACGACCTGAAGCTGAACGGCGCCAAATTCGGCTGCGGTCTCGGCCAATGCGGCGCGTGCACCGTGATGGTGGACGGAAAGGCGATTTTCTCCTGCTTGACGCCGATCATGTTGCTCGAGGGCCGGAAGATCAAAACCGTCGAAGGCCTCGGCACGATAGACAATCCCGGTCCGATGCAGCAGGCATTCATCGAAGAGCAGTCAGCCCAATGCGGCTATTGCATCGCCGGGATGATGATGCGGGCGCAGGCCCTGCTCGAAGCAAAGCCCGATGCGAGCGACACCGATATTCGCGCCGCGCTAGAGCCCAATCTCTGTCGCTGCGGCACCCATATGCGCATCCTGCGATCGGTGCAAAAGGCGCGAGAGCTGATGAAATCAGCCTCCGCGAAACCCGATGCCGTGAACGCCGGCTGAGGAGAAAAAGATGAACGCACCTACCTTTACCGATATCACGCGTCGCGGCTTTCTCGCTGGAAGCGGTGCTCTCGTCGTCGGCTTCACGATCCCCCTCGAAACCTATGCCCAGGAAACGGCCGGCAACCAGAAGAAACTTCAGGGCAGCCTGGCTGATACACCCTCGCTCGATGCCTGGATCAAGATCGACGCAGATAGCTCGATCACCGTTTTCACCGGCAAGGCCGAACTCGGCCAGGGCACCAAAACCTCCCTGCGCCAGATTGCCGCCGAGGAACTGGAAGTTCAGCCGGCAGCGATCAAGCTGATTACCGCCGACACCGCACTTACGCCAAACGAGGGCTATACGGCGGGCAGCCAGACGATCCAGAACAGCGGAACCGCGATCCGCTACGCAAGCGCGCAGGTGCGCCAGATCCTGATCGCCCAGGCTAGCGGGAAGCTCGGCATACCGGCGGATCAGCTGACGGCACAGGGCGGGAAAATCAGCGGCCCGAACGGCGTCTCAATTTCCTACGGTGAGCTCGTTGCCGACAAGATGCTGCATGTCGACGCCGATCCCAACACGAAGATCAAGGCTCCGGGCGGCTATCACGCGATCGGCAAACCCTTTGCCCGCGTCGATATTCCCGCCAAGGTGACGGGCGGCGAAGCCTATGTGCAGGACATGCGCCCGGCCAACATGGTGCATGCCCGCGTCGTTCGGCCGCCGAGTTATTCGGCCAAACTCCTCGACATCGACGAGGCGGCCATCAAGGCGATGCCTGGCGTCCTGATGCTCGTTCGCGACGGCGATTTTCTCGCGGTCGTTGCCGAACAGGAGTTCCAGGCCGTCAGGGCGATGCGCGCTGCAGTCGCAGCAGCACACTGGCAGGAGGCGGCAGTGCTGCCCAACCAGGATCAGATCCCAGCCTTTCTGGAAGCTTCCGTTACGCAGGTCGGCACCGTGACCTCCGTTGGCGCGGAGACCGCTGGAGGTGCCAAAACGCTGAGCGCGCAATTTACCCGGGCCTATCAGATGCATGGCTCCATAGGTCCTTCCGCTGCCGTCGCCGTGCTGGAAGACGATGTGATGACCGTCTGGACCCATACGCAGGGCGTCTATCCCGATCGCATGGCGATTGCCCAGATGCTCGGCATGCCGCAGGACAAGGTGAGGTGTATTCATACCGAGGGCTCTGGCTGTTACGGCCATAATGGCGCTGACGATGCTGCGGCCGACGCCGCGTTGATCGCAAGGGCCGTCCCCGGACGACCGGTCCGCGTGCAGTGGATGCGCGACCAGGAGCATCTTTGGGAGCCTTATGGGCCGGGAATGCTGACCCGCGCCAATGCCACGCTCGACGACAAGGGAAACATCGTCAACTGGCACTATGATCTCTGGAGCAACAATCACGGCACGCGCCCTGGCTCGGCGGGATCGCTGCTGGCCGGCCAATTGATGGCAAAGCACTTTCCGCCGGATCCTGCAAAGCTGCAGATCTCACCGCTCGGTAATGGCGACCGCAACGCCATCCCGCTTTACGACGTCCCCAACCAGCGCGTGAACTGGCATTTCGTGCCCGACATGCCGGTGCGTGTCTCGGCGCTGCGCGGCCTCGGCGCCTATTGCAACGTCTTCTCCATCGAAAGCTTCATGGATGAATTGGCGACAGCGGCCGGCGCCGACAGGGTCGAATATAGGCTGCGTCACCTGAAGGATGAACGTGCGCGCAAGGTGATCGAGGTGACCGCCGACAAGTTCGGCTGGAACAACGATCCGATGCCGGCAGGCAAGGGGCGCGGTTTCGCCTTTGCCAAATACAAGAACCATGCTGCCTATCTGGCGATCGCGCTCGAAGCCGACGTCGACGCCGAAAGCGGCAACATCCGCATTTCCCACATCGTATGCGCCGTCGACTGCGGCGAGGCGGTGGCGCCCAATGCCATCATCAATCAGACCGAGGGCGGTATCTTGCAATCGATGAGTTGGACGCTCTATGAGGCCGTCCATTTCAACAACACCCGGATCACCAGCCCTGATTGGTCGGCCTATCCGATCCTGCGCTTCAGCGCCGTGCCCAATAGCCTCGAAGTCCACGTCGTCGACAATCCCGGCCAACCCTATCTCGGCGTTGCGGAGGCCGCGCAGGGTCCGACCGCCGGCGCAATCGCCAATGCCTTCAAGCATGCGACCGGCAAACGCATCTACGATCTGCCTTACACGCGGGAAAGGGTGAAAGCGACGCTTGGGGCCTAATGGAGGAGCCTATCGTCGGCCTGCTATCCGCTATCGAGCCAGGAACAACCGGATCAACAGAACGCTTTCGTGCACGATGCGCGCAATAAGCGCCTCTCCTTTTTCAGCCGTTGCCGGACGCGGATCGCCAAAGACGCCGGATTTGTTGAATGTGCTCAGACTGATCGGCTCCATGCCGAATGTCGGCGGAAAGGTCGGATATTCCGCCGCCGCCTTGTCCATCCTCACGAGATGCGGTGCAAGGGCGAGCATCATCGAGGTCTCGACTTCGTCGGCGTGGTAGAAAGTCGGCGCCGCAGGTTTGCTGTCACAGACTTCATTTGCCGCCTGCTCCATGCCGGGATAGTCGAGATGGAAGACGGGAAAACCGATCTCCTGCTTCAGAAGGCGTGCGGCGAGCGCGATCGGCTCCCGATTTCCGAAGTGGCCGTTGACGATGATCAGCGCCTTGAAGCCGGATCGGGAAAGTCCTCGTCCGATATCCATGAATATGGCGCGCATGGTATCCGGCGAGAACGAGAGCGTGCCTGGAAAGCCCTCATTGTTCCATGCGTCCCCATAGGCAATGGGCGGCAGCAACAGTCCGTCGATCGCTTCGGCAATGCGCCGCGCCACACCCTGCGACATCACGGTATCTGTCGACAGCGGCAGATGCGCACCGTGCTGTTCCTGGGCACCGACGGCCAGAACAGCGATCGCGCCATTGCTGATCGCCTCTCCGACTTCGGGCGACGTGGCTTCATGAAGATCAAGCATAATCAGTCATCCTTTTTCGAACCGCTGCGACGGAACGGAAGTCCGAGTGCGGCGGGAGTGCCTTGACGGCCGGCAAACCCGGCGAGCACCACGATCGTCAATACATACGGCAACATCAGCAGAAATTGCAGCGGCACATTGATGGGCAGAAGTTGCGCGCGCAGCTGCAAAGCATCAGCGGAACCGAACAGCAGGGCGGCAAACAGAACCCCGATGGCATGTCGGCGGCCGAGAATGAGGATCGCAAGCGCGATATAGCCACGGCCCGCAGTCATATTGTCGAGAAATACGCCGGTGGCGGAAAGCGAGAGGAAGGCCCCGCCGAGTGACGCAAGCGCCCCCGACAAGGCGATGGCGACATACCGCGTCTGGATGACGTCGACCCCCAGGGTTTCGGCCGCTTCCGGATGCTCGCCGACCGATCGGATGTTCAACCCGAACCGCGTCTTCTTAACTACAAACCAGGTGATGACGATCAAAACGAGCCCGAGATAGGCCAGCATATCCTGGCGAAACAACAGGGGACCGATGAGAGGCAGGTCGCCGAGGCTACCGAAATCAACGGCTGCAAACGGTTCGATCCGGGGCCGATCGGTGGCAGCGCCGAAAAATGACCTGTAGAGATAAGAGGTCACGCCGACCGAAAGCAGGTTCAGCGAGATCCCAACCACCACCTGATTGGCGGCAAGCGTTATCGTATAGAGGCCGAGCAGAAGGCCGGTCACGGCACCTGAGAGGATCGCGGCGATAACACCGATAACCAGATGCCCGGTCGCGAAGGTAACGACGAAGCCCACGAAGGCACCCACAAGCATCATGCCTTCCAGGCCGATGTTGAGGACGCCCGAGCGCTCGGCAAACAGCCCTCCAAGGGCAGCTAGCATGATCGGTATGGCAAGCCGCATCGACGCGGCGAGAAAACCGGCAAAGACCGGATCGTTCAGCGCGGACAAGATGCTCATGAGGCTGCTTTCGGTCGCAGGCGGCGTAAAATGCCGCCGGTCAAGAGAGGCACAGCCGATCTGCCGATCAGAAACAGCACCACGAGCCCCTGAATGACTGTCGTCAGCGTGCTTGGCACGCCGGCGGCCGATTCCATGGTCGTCGCGCCGATCTGCAAGGCGGCAAACAGAAAGGCCGAGGCCAGCACGCCGACCGGATTGGTCTGTCCAAGCAGCGCGACGATGATCGCGGTATAGCCAAAGCCAGGGGAGAGATTTTCGATCATGCGTCGCTGCACACCGGACACCTCGATAAATCCGGCAAGCCCGGCGAGCGCGCCGCTGGCGAGGAAGCCGAGAACGACGATGTGGCGGACGTTGATCCCGGCATTGAGCGCGGCGCGCGGGTTGAGGCCGACCACACGCAGTCGAAACCCGCCGACCCTTTTCCAAAGAAAAAGGTGAGCGAGGATAACGACGACGAGGACGATCAGCACTCCGGCATGAAGGCGTGTGCCGGTCAGGAGCGTGGGTAGCCTCGCTTCCGTGGTCAACCGTGCCGTCTGCGCCAGAGGCGAGTTCGGGTCCTGCAGCGGTCCGTGCAGCAGGTACGAAACGAAATCGATCGCCACATAGTTCAGCATGATGGTGGTGATAAGTTCATCGGCGCGAAAGCGAAGCTTCAACCAGCCGGCAAGACCCGACCAGAGCGCACCGGCCAGCATCGCCGACAACATCATCGCCGGCAGCAGCAGCAACGCTGGAAGACTGGAACCGGCAACGCCGACGGCACCAGCAGCCGTTCCGCCGAGATAGAGTTGCCCCTCGGCGCC
>JAGWJK010000391.1 GCA_028865845.1 Rhizobiaceae bacterium | reverse complement strand
GTGACAATGCTGTCGGCCATCGATGTTTCCAGGGTGACGCGAATCTCCCTGAGTTCCTGCTGACGCCGTTCATCGGGTGCGGGAACATAGAAGCCTCGCTCGGGGATCTGTTCCACCAGCCGGCGTTGCAGGAGAATCTCAAGCGCCCGGCGTACATCGGCGCGGGATGCCCGGTAACGGCGTTCGACATCGACCTGCTTCAGCCATGTGCCCATGCTCAGCGCCCCGGATCGGATGTCCCTCGCAATGATTTCCGCCACCTCGTCGGAACGGCGAATTTTAGGACTGTCTATCGTCATCAGTTTCCAATCACTGCGAGTGGTTCCGCTGTCATCAACTTATCAGGTCGCAATGAAGATTCCACGTTGCCAAATGGCTTTTTAGATGTATTTTTAGATCCAAAATTGCATCCAAAAAGGAAATACGCTGATGGAATCGCCGCCAGTCGACATGCGAGAACCACCACCTCACCGAATCTCCGGCCTTTCTACATATGAGCGAGGCACCACGACGGTCCTGGCCCTGTCGAGCGACCCACGTTTCAGCTACTGTCTCTATGTCCCGGAGAAGGGCAGCCTTTCCGACCGATCCTTGCTCTCTGTCATCCATGGGAGCTATCGGAATTTTACCGCCCACCGCGACCAGTTTCGGGATTTCGCCGAAACCCATAATTGCCTCATTTTGGCGCCGCTGTTTCCGGGGAACGTGCTCGGCGACGGCAATCTCGACGGTTTCAAATACATGGTCGAGGGCAACATCCGCTACGATCGTGTTCTCGAAAGCATGGTCGAGGAAGTAGCCGTTCGATATGAGATCAACGATAAGCGCTTCGGCCTTGTTGGCTTTTCAGGCGGCGCACACTTTGCCCATCGTTTCCTACTATTGAGGCCGGAACGGCTCTGGGGTGTGTCGGTCGGGGCGCCAGGCTCTGTAACACTCCTCGATCGCCAGCGGGACTGGTGGATAGGCGTCCGCGATTTGGAAGAGCGTTTTGGCGCGACTGCCGATCCTCGACAAATTGCAAGGGTTCCGATTCAGCTCGTCGTCGGCGATGCGGACCTCGATACACAGGAAATCCTTCATCGGCCCGGCCGACGCTATTGGGCAGAGGGGGCGAACGAGGCGGGCGCAACGCGGCCCGAGCGCTTGCGAGCGCTGAAGAATTCACTTTCCGACAATGGCATTGAGGTCAGCTTCGATCTGCTTCCCGGCGTGGGGCACGAGGCGGAGCCGATATTCGCTTCTGCACAAACCTTCCTGGCGCAGAGTCTTGCTGCGCACCGGGACCTCGCTCATCGCAAATCATAAGCTCATAAAAAAGGGGAACTACGGAATGCGATCCAAGAGACTGACAATAAGTGCTCTTCTCATTCTCACGCCGACCTTGCTTGTCGCAGGTTCCGCTGCAGCCAGCCAAGCAAAGGTTGCGCTGACCGCCGATATCCTGAGTACAAATCCGGGAATAAACCGTGACGACAATACGGATGGCGTCATGCTCAATATCGTCGAGGGCCTCGTCGGCTATGGCGAGGGCGGAACGGTAAAGCCACTGCTTGCAAAATCCGTCGATATTTCCAGCGACGGCCTGACCTACACGTTCAAACTGCGCGACGGCATCACCTTTCAGAACGGTGCTCCGTTCACGTCCGCGGACGTGTTGTGGAACTGGAAGCGATACACGGATCCTGCCACGAAATGGCGTTGTCTTCCCGATGTCGATGGCACCAACGGTCTCAAAGTCATGTCGGTCGAGGCTCCTGACGCCGCAACAGTCGTCATGCACATCGACAAACCGAGTGCGCTGTTTCTCGATACATTGGCGCGTACCGATTGCGGCGGAACCGGCATGGTGAGCAGTGCATCTGTCAACGCCGATGGTAGCTGGAACAAACCGATCGGAACCGGGCCTTATAAGCTTGTAGACTGGAAGAAGGGGCAATCCGTGACCCTTCAAAAGTTCGACGGCTACAAGTCGCCTGAAGGGACCGGCTTCGATGGATATGTCGGCAGCAAGACGCCTTACATCGATGATGTCAGCTTTGTGGTCGTCCCCGACCCGTCAACGGTGAAAGCCGCGCTGGTTTCGGGCGATGTCGACGTAGCGCAGGCGCTCACATCAGATGTTTCCGAATTAAAGAGCGCCAAGGGCATTGATGTCCTGACGCCGAGCGATGCTTCGAAACATGCAATCTTGTTCCAGACCAATGATCCCCTGTTCAAGGACGTGAAATTCCGTCAGGCGATCGCTGCGGCTCTGGATCTCAAGCAACTTGTCGGTTTTGCTTCAGACGGACTTTCCGACGTCAGCAATTCTGCCGTCTTCAGTGCGTCACCGTACAATGACGACATACAGAAGAAGGCGTTTGAGTACGATCCGCAAAAGGCGAAGGAGCTGCTGGCGCAAAGCAGCTATCGCGGCCAGGTGATCAAGCTGATCGCCAACAAGCGTGCTCCGATGCCGAGTTCACAGGTGGCACTTGTCGCCCAGTCCATGCTGCAGGCCATCGGTATCAAGGTTGATATCGAAATCCTCGAATGGGCAACGCAGCTTGAGAAGTACAATTCCGGTGACTACCAGATGATGTCATTCTCCTATTCCTCTCGTCTCGATCCGGCGCTGAGTTTCGAGCAGTTCGCCGGCGACAAGACAAAGCAGCCACGAAAAGTCTGGGATAATCCGACAGCCCTGACGCTGATCGACAAGGCCAAGATCGTCACGGATCAGGGCGAGCGCCAGCAGATATTCGACCAACTCCATGAACTGATGCTGGCCGACGCGCCTTTGATCATCCTTTATAATGGACAGACAGTATGGGCACATCGTGATCGCGTGCAGAACTTCAAGCCTTGGGAAGGAAAACCGCGCCTCTGGGGAATGACGGTATCGCAATAAACGGCCAGCTGGAGAACGAGCATGTTTCGCTATTTTCTGCACAGGCTCTTATGGTCGGTGCCGACGGTGTTCCTTGTTGCGGTCGGCGTTTTCGCATTGATCCGCCTGATCCCGGGTGATCCGGCGCTTCTTGTTCTCGGTGATCGCGCAACGCCGGAAACGTTAAGTGCTCTAAGGTTACAACTCGGTCTTGATCGAAGCCTGCCCATTCAATTCATCCTTTGGCTGAAGAACGCTCTACACGGCGACCTTGGCCAATCGATTCTGACCGGAGATCCAGTCCTGCCCCTGATCATCGAGCGTTTTCAGGTCAGTTTCGAGATCATCCTGCCCGCCGTCGCTCTCGCCGGACTTCTTGCCGTTCCCCTCGGCACCATTGCCGCCCGTTGGCAAAATGGTGCGATCGATGTCGTCACCGTTGCCGGAGCGACCCTGCTGCTTTCCGTTCCGACATTCTGGATGGGATTGTTGCTTCTGCTCTTGTTCGGCATGCGGCTCGGATGGTTTCCGATCGTCGGCTATGTCTCTATTTCCGATGATTGGATCGCCGGCTTGATCTATCTTGTGATGCCGATCTCCACCCTGGTCATCCACGAAGTCGGCAGCGTTATTCGTATGGTGCGCGCCTCGACGCTAGAAGTGCTACGCCTCGATTATGTCACCCACGCTCGGGCCAAGGGCCTCTCGGAAACGCAGGTGCTATTGCACCATGTCTTTCGCAACGCGTTCGGTCCGACATGGACCCTGCTTGGATTGATACTGGGCAATCTGCTTGGCGGTATCGCAATCGTCGAAACGATTTTCACGATTCCTGGCCTCGGTCGCCTGCTGGTCGATGCAATTTTCGCTCGGGACTATCCCGTCATACAGGGCTGCCTGTTGTGCATCTCTCTATTCTATGTCGCGGTCAATCTTGCGATCGACTTTGTCTATCCATTCTTCGATCCGAGGGTTGCGGTGTCGTGAAGTTGCGTTTCAATCTTGTTATTGGCGGTGTAGTCATCGCAATCGTAGTCGGTGCGGCATCGACCGCGCAGATCTGGACCCCACATGATCCGTTGGCGCTCGGCTTTGCGAGCCGGCTGAAGCCACCAGGCGGAACTTACCTGCTGGGAACTGACGAGTTCGGGCGTGATGTCCTGAGCCGGCTGATGGCCGGTGCCGGCCCTTCAATTTGCGTCAGCCTGCTTTCCGTGCTGACTGCTCTCGTGGTTGGTACAGTGCTTGGCATCATCAGCGGATATCGGCGAGGGTGGTCGGAACGGCTCTTGATGATGCTGAATGATACGCTCATGGCTTTTCCCGGCATGCTGCTGGCACTTGGGCTCCTCGCCATTTTGGGCGCCAACGTCCGCGGTATCGTGCTCGCCCTCGGATTGACCTTCACGCCCTCCGTCACACGCATCGTACGGGGAACGGTTATCTCGGTCAGGGAAAAGGAGTTCGTCGACGCGTCGCGCATCATGGGAAATTCGGAACTGTATACCATGGTGAGGCATGTCCTTCCCAATTGCCTTGCGCCGCTGATCGTTCTCGCGACCTCCATGCTGGGTTGGGCATTGCTGTCCGAAAGTGCGCTGAGTTTCTTGGGACTTGGCTTGGCGCCGCCGGCGCCAACTTGGGGCAATATGCTCTCTGCAAGCCGGACTTTCCTGTCGCAAGCCCCGTGGCTCGGCGTTTTTCCCGGATTGGCGATTTCGCTGACGTTGCTTGCCACGAATATGCTTGGCGACGGATTGCGCGATCTCCTCGATCCTCGCATGAGAGGGCTCTGACGTGACGCCACTCTTGCAGATTAGCGGCTTAACGCTCGCCGCCCCCGCGTCAGGAACGATTCTGGTGAAAAACTGCGATCTTTCGATCCAGGCGGGTGAAGTCGTTGGTGTTGTCGGGGAATCCGGCTCTGGCAAGACGATGATAGCCAAGTCGATTCTGAGTTTGCTGCCGCCCGGCGTCGTGCAGACAGCCGGCACGATCGCATTGAATGGCAACGATCTGGCCCATTTGAAAGCACGGGAAATCCGCATGATGCGTGGTGCGACGGTCGGCATGATCTTTCAAGAGCCGATGACGTCGCTCAATCCCTCGATGATGATCGGCCGGCAACTGGAAGAAGGATTGCGCTTGCACAGGCGCCATTCCCGACAGGAACGCCGCATTCGCATCCTCGCGATGCTGGCGCGAGTCGGTATCAAGGACCCCGAGGCTGCGCTCACCAGATACCCGCACGAATTTTCTGGCGGGATGCGGCAGCGGATTATGATTGCCTCCGCGATGCTCCTGGAACCGGCGCTTCTGATCGCTGACGAACCAACGACGGCTCTGGATGCATTGATCCAGAAGGATGTTCTGGATTTGATGATCGGATTGGCGCGGGAGAAAAATACCGCGATCCTGCTCGTGAGCCACGATC
>JAGWJK010000390.1 GCA_028865845.1 Rhizobiaceae bacterium | reverse complement strand
GGTCAGGCCTCACATTGATAACTCCGAAAGATAGGAGGACCGCGCGATTTCCAATTTACCCAGATCCATTATCTATGACCTTTGAAGCCGACGATGTCTTTTTACTCGCGATGAAAGGGCAGGATACACTCGCGGCGCTCCTAGACTTAAGAGCGGCGGGTGTCTTGTCGCAGCCCATATTTTGTTTCCAGAACGGCGTTGCCAACGAAGGTATGGCGCTCCGGTTCTTTGAAAATGTCTATGGCGCCACCGTCATGTTACCCGCCGATTACAAAACACCCGGTGAAATCGCGGCCTATAATGTTCCGCGCCACGGCATCTTCGACATTGGCCGCTTTCCCGAGGGCGAAGACGAGACCGTCAAGGCCCTATGCGCTATTCTCTCTGCCTCAGGTTTCGTGGCGAATGCGAGGGCGGACGTTATGAGCAGCAAGTACCGCAAGTTGCTCGCTAACCTCCGTAATATTGTCGATGTCGCAATAGGGGACACAGAGCTTCAGCAACATTGGTACGAGAAGGTACGCGCTGAAGGCGAAAACGCCCTCAGGGCCGCAGGAATCCGCTGGGATCCGTTTGATGCCATGGCTCGCGGAGAAATGTCCTTAGGGGTGATTGCGGGACAGAAGCGAATGGGGTCGTCGACGATGCAAAGTATAGTCCGCGGCACCGGATCTTTGGAAACCGACTATCTCAACGGCGAAATCGTCCTTCTCGGTCGACTTCACAACGTTGCAACGCCCGCAAACGCTGCCTTCTGTAGGCTGTCGCAGCATCTGCTCGATGGTCGGTTAGCCCCAGAAGACGCCGACAACGAGAGAATTTTGTCAGAGATCGAGCCCGGAAGCCAAGGATAAGGTTTGACCCAATAGGAGCTGAACATCGTCTGCGGCTGCAGCAGCATACGACGGCGTGCCCATGCCACAGGACCTGCCGCCGGCTGAATGTCAGTGATTTTGATTTGAATAAGCAGGACCGCACCGGCACCGCGCATCCAAGCCAACCGAGGAATGGTCAATGTCAAAATGCCGGACTCGCGCCATTGCCGTGTGATTGCGGGCCCCATATGATCTTCGAGACTGAGCTAAACGCCGCTCCTCTCCTCGGCACGCGAGCAAGTGCAGCGATATCTAAATAGCATCGTTTCACTGAAACTGCTAATTGTATAGTCTCGGCGGCGAGATCGGTGGACACCAGTCGGCAACGACGGCGGTTGCAGTCCTTGTCAACACCAGATATGCCGCAGACGCCACTCAAGATAGTTCGTTTTGCTGCCCTCGCAACGAAGGTGCGAGCTCTCGAACCTGTCACATTCGGAGCTACTGCATGCATATCCAACCCCAGCACCGGATCTATGTCTGCTTCTTTTTGTTCGCCGCATCGATGGGTGCACTGCTTTCGCGATTGCCCGACCTGCAAGTGGCATTGGATATCAACAAGTCCCAGCTGGGCCTGACATTGATCGGTGCGGCAGTCGGCGCGCTGATTTCCCTGACCTTCGCATCGCCGCTCATAGCACGGTTTGGAGCGCGCAGGACGGCGTTCCTGACCGTGCTCGGCACGTCCGCGCTGCTGGCCAGTGTTCCCTGGGTCGGCTTCGCGCCACTGGTTTTCTTCGTTTTGTTTTGTGAAGGCCTGCTGGCAGGGGCGCTGGAGATCAATCTCAATGTCGAGATCGACCGCATCGAAGCGCAGCTTGGCCGCGGGGTGATGAACCGGGCCCATGGCTTCTGGAGCCTAGGATTTTTTCTGACCGCTCTTGTTTCCTCGGGCGTTCGTCAGGCGGGCGTCCCGATGCAGCTTCATCTTGCGCTAACCTTCGCCTTCGTTCTGATCGTCGGCACGATTTTCATCTACAGCATGAAGAGCGCGCCGGCCCGCGCCGGGCTCGAACATACGGCAGCTCCGAGCATAGCGCTGCCGACTCTGGGGCTTCTGCCTCTCTGCGTGATCGGCATTGCAGCATTCTTAGTAGAGGGTGCGGGCATCGACTGGTCAGCCATCTACATGCGCGACGTATTTGCGGTCGAGCCCTTCACCGGAGGGCTTGGGCTAACGTTGTTCACCTTCTTCATGGCGGTGGCACGGCTGTTTGTCGATCCGGTCGTCGACCGGTTTGGTGCGCGCACCGTTGCGGCCTTTCTGCTTATTCTCGCGGTGGCAGGTCTCTGTGCCGTTTGGCTCGCACCGCACCCATATGTCGCGCTGGTCGGTTTTGCGCTAATGGGTGCCGGCTGCAGCGCGGTTTACCCTCTCGCTGTTTCTGCAGCGGCGCAGAGGGTCGATCGCCCGGCCCATCTGAATGTCGCAGCGCTGGCGCAAATGTCCTTCGTCGTGTTCTTCCTAGCGCCACCGTTGCTCGGCTTTGTCGCCGAACATGCTGGCATCAGGGTCTCATACCTCGTCTGCCTTCCGATCATCATTGCAGCTCTGTGTTTGACAAAATCGTTGAAGACGCATGACCTCGAATGCAAAGCCGGGATCGAGAACGGAGCCGATAAGGCAACACTTGGAACAGCTTGTGGAGACGGCGATAAGGCGGCAGCCGGAATTTGAATCTTCGGACGCCACACGAGTAACCATCCATCGTAGTAAGCTCTTGATAGGAATCGAACCAATGGCGTGCCGAATGCCAAAAGTCCGTCCCCCGTGCGCTATGTTGAATCGCTCATCCAATCTTCATGCGCGTGCCGAATATGTATGACAAAAACCGTCTCATCTTCGGCTATACGATATACAATCAGGTGCGCTTTGAAGGGATGAATTCTGACTGGCGGCTCAATCTCAACTCTTTCGCGCGCGATACGTGGATTATCAGCGAGCAAATCCAATAGAGCAAAAAGATCGTTGTGGTAGCGGCGCGCCTGCTGGGCGCCGAACATACGCAACCCTTCCATGGCGATCGCGATGATGTCTTCTTCCGCCCCGACAGAAAGCCTATAGTTCATGGCTTTTTGACGCGAGCCTCAGCCTCGGCAAACAGCTCATCTTTCGTTCGGGTGCCAATCCCGCTTTGGAGCCCTGCGTCGACAAAGCTCTGCATGGCGGTAACCTTGTCATTGCGCGCCTGATCACGTCGAATCAAATCACGAACGTAGTCACTAGCATTGGAATATCGCCCCGTCTTAGCCTGTGCCTCGACCCAATCTTTCATCAAATCTGGTAAGGATACATTCATCGTTGCCATGACAAACCCCATTCGTACGAAATTGTAGGCTCGTTTGGCAAAGATTGTCAAAGCCCTTGTCAGGCTCTTGAGCGGAATCGAACCACCGCTCTGCGGATATCCGCGCGGATCGACATTGGCGATGCTCGGCACCACGCCATGCGCACCCATCAAGACGGCGTTGTCAACCACGATCGCGGAGCCGGCGGGCGAAGGACTTCTTCGACAAGGGCGACTATCGCTGGGTTGCCGAAGTCGTCAATCACGTCGTCTTTGCCGATGCCAATAACGTTGCTGCAAAGCAGCTCCTTGCCGATACCTACGAGCAGTTGGGGTATCAATCGGAGTCCCGCCCTTGGCGTAACTTCTATCTGACGGGCGCACGCGAGCTTCGCGAGGGCGTTACGCATCCGACGCCGAATACGGCAAGCCCCAATACGATCAAAGCAATGCCGATAGAGATGTTCTTCGATTATCTCGGGGAACGTCTGAATGGTGATCGTGCTTCCGGAAAGAAGATCAACATCAATATCGAGCTCACGGATACCAACCAGAAATATGCGGTCGGCGTCCAGAATGCGGCGATCCACTATTCGAAGGACAAGAGCTTGCCGGATGCCGACGTCTCGATCGTCACAACCCGCGAGGCGTTGAACGACGTGATGCAGGGCGTCTCGACGATGGAAAACAGGTGATCGAGGGAAAAGCGAAGTTGAGCGGCGATCCGAAGAAACTCTCGGAATTCGTCGGTCTGCTCGATAATTTCGAGTTCCGGTTCAACATGGTTACCGCCTGACAACAGAGGAGGCCGCCGATGTGCACGATCTGCTCGTTGACGATCGAGTTTGCCGTGGAGCACCCGATGACGCTTGAGGTGGCTGTCGCCACCCGCCGGGCCATCGATAGCGGCCTCCTCCCTCCCGGCCCAACCAGGGAACTGGATATGGCGCAATCGCGCCATCAGGCCGTGCTGCTTGTGACGACGATGCAGCAACGCATCGAACAGGTTCTATCGACATCAAGTCTGCTGGCGCTGCCGAACTTCTTCATATTGATGATCGAAAGCAGAACCTGGGGCTATTTCCACCCGACGCTTGACGGTTTCGACGTGCGCGCCAATCCGTCGACATCTCGGGTGGAAAGGGGACGAAAGCGGCGATCGCGATTCCATTCTGGTGATCTCGCAGGCTGCGGCAGACGAAATCACCGCGGGCCGATTGCCGTTCGCGCATGCGCAAAAGGCTGGCCTTGTTTTCGTCGATACTCCCGAGGCATCGAAGGCCCTGATCCAAAGAGCTTTTTCGATGGCCTATCCGATCGGCGAGTTCAGCGACTTCGTCTGCACCGAAGTTGCCTAGCGTTTGATCTAGCGATGCAAGTAAAAGGTGTGGCTCTCTGGGAGCCGTTCATTCTCGACCTTTATCGAATATCGAACCAAGTCATTCTATGCTGACTTTCTTCGTCACTGGATGCCGCTCGGTTAGGATCCCGTAAAAAAGTGACGGGACGCCCGGAAGTCGCACAGTTCCCAATCATGAATGTGTCTATTGTGCCGCAACGTTCATTGGCTTTGTGATCGACAGCGGAACCGACACCGTTAGGAAAACCGCATCACCTTCGGCGCGGTTCTTCACGTCGAACTCATGAAAGTATTTGATGCGCGTCGAAACCGGCAGCTTTCCGACGTTGAAGTTCCAGCCGACGGTGGCGCCGATGGCGACCGCCCTGCCTTCAAAGTCGCCGAGCTTCGCGCCGGATCCGCTGTCGCCGGTAACCTGATCATAGAAGTAGCCGACCAAGCCGGCGTCGAACTGTTTGTTGAAATGCTGATCGACCGCCCATTCGAAATGGAACTCATTGCCGGTGCGATAATTCGTAGAGGGGTTTTCCGCATTGAACGTCATGCCGACGACACCAGACAGATCGAGCCCAGTGGTGGGATCAAGCCATGTCATCGCGCCGTAGACGTCGGCACCCCAATGATGGAAAGCGATGTTGGATATTTCGCCCTTCTGATAGTCGCCGATCGGCACGTTGATCAACGTTCCCAACTGCCAGTGAAGATTTCCGGATTCCCATCCGAGAACGCCGCCGACAATCGGGTCGCCGACGGTAAAGACCGTATCGCCCACGCCTCGGGACCCGCTGCCGACGATTG
>JAGWJK010000389.1 GCA_028865845.1 Rhizobiaceae bacterium | reverse complement strand
GGTACTGTGCCAGTTCCGCGTTGCCCCCGAGCCTCGCCCATTCATAAGGCGTCCTGCCGTTGACCTTGCGATGGACGTCGGCTCCGTGTTCCACCAGCAATCGGACGCGTTCCGCCATGCGTTTCTCCGACGCCCAGGCGAGCTGATAGTCGAATACCGTCTGCGAATTCACCACCAGATTGCCGTCTTCGCGCACAAGCCAATTGTTCCGGTCATCGGCGGAAAGGCCGTACTCCAGCAGCAGCTCCAGGCAGGAATTATCAGGTTCGAACATCCGGTTGTAGAGCGCCTGGCTGTCATTGGCGTTCGCCCCCGCATGGAGCAGCAACCGTGCAAACGCCACGTAGTCTGGATGTTGTGGCTGCCTGATCTTCCCAGCCTCGCCCTCGCCGAACACGCCGGTCAACGCCGTAAACCGATACTGACCGTGATCCCAGAAGAACGCATTGGGATTGGCGCCGCGCTCGATCAGGACCCGCGCGGCAGGCAGGCTGGAGCGGCCCGGCAGTCTCGCGTAGGCGGCATAAAGCAGCGCCGGCCAATCGCAGGGGCCACCCGCCCGCTCCAGAAGTCGCGGCTGCCGATCAAGCCAGCGCGCCACGGCGACGCCGTCGCCCAGGGCTGCCGCGACATGGATGCTGTCGGTGGCAATCTCCGGATGGTCGACGAGCAGCTGTGCCGCTTCATCGAAACGCTCGGGATCGGCCGGTATTTCGGAGAAATAGGAAACCGTCACCAGGGACAGGAAGCGGTTGGCCAGCTGGTCACGTGCCAGATCCCGCGGCCTTGCGCTTTCGAGATGCGTCTTGAGCTTGGTCCAGCTCGAAAAGCCGTGTTCTCGGGAAAGAACCAGCTGAATGTCCTGAAGCCCGACACTATCCGGGCTGGAGAAATACGGGGCTATACGGCTCAGCGCCGAAGCATCGCCGGATCGAACCGACTTCAAAAAGGCCTTCGCCTGTTTTTTCAGGGAATCGAGACTGGCATTGCCAGCCAAAGGGCGTGTGGTCATAAACGACCTCCTTTCATTGACGTCCGGTATCCGCGCCCACAGACTGAAAAGAGGTGTGGCAGTCTCATATTGTATGCATCAGGTGGGCCTTGCCCTTCCCGCGGATCGGATGCGCCCTGCGAACGATCCGGAGCTTAGCAAAGCCACGCGTCAGCTGTCCAGAGCGTCACGCCGGCTCGTAACGCACATAGGCAAACTCATCACCGTCAGGCGACCAGTTCGGGACGTTGATCGTGCCCTGCCCGCCGAAAAGCTCGAACAAGGTTATCAGGTTGCCGCCATCCATATCCATCAGCCGCAGCCGCACATTCAGATCGCGCGGATGATCGAAGACGTCCGGATCGTAGGAGATCAGCACGACCTTGTCGTTCTTCGGCGACGGATGCGCGAACCAGTTACCGAAATTGTCGCTTGTCACCTGCTGGAGACCGGTGCCGTCGGGATGAATGCGCCAGATCTGCATCAGGCCGGTGCGGCTCGAATTGAAATAGATCCACTGGCCGTCCGCAGAAAAATCGGGGCCGTCGTTGCGGCCCTCGCCATGTGTCAGCCTCGTCTCTTCGCCTCCGTCGATGGAGATCGTGTAGATGTCGAAGAGATCGCCGCGAATGCCGCAATAGGAGAAACGCTGCCCATCCGGCGACCAGCCATGCCAGTAGGACGGCAGGTTGGTCGTTACCTGGCGCGGTATGCCGCCCTCTGCGGGCAGCACGTAAATGCAGGACTTGTCGTGTTCCGTCTTGTCGGAAATGGCAATGAAGCGGCCATCCGGCGAAATCCCGTGGTCGTTGTTGCAACGAACGGCAAAGCCGGTGTCCACTTGAATCGGTTCCGCCTTGCCGTTAAGCGGCAATCGGTAAAGCAGCCCGTCGCCGTTCAGCAGCAGATAGCTGCCATCCGGCGAAAAGTTCGGCGCTTCGACGAGACGATCCGTCTGCCAGACGATGCGGGATGCACCCGTCCGGATGTTAAAGATTTCGACTGAGCTGCGCATGGTTCCTCCGCCTGCCGCGACGAGCGGAGATCACCGATCCCTGAACCGGTTGGTGATCGGATAGCGCCGGTCGCGGCCGAAATTCTTCTTGGTGATCTTCACGCCGGGGGCCGACTGGCGGCGCTTGTACTCGGCGAGATAAAGCAGATGTTCGACGCGATGGACGGTGGCGACGTCATGGCCGCGTGCGACGATCTCCTCGACCGCCATCTCCTTCTCCACCAGGCATTCAAGGATATCGTCCAGAACCGGATAGGGCGGCAGCGAATCCTGGTCCGTTTGGTTCGGACGCAATTCGGCCGACGGCGCCTTGTCGATGATATTGTGTGGGATCACCTCGCCGGAAGGGCCAAGCGCGCCCGGCGGCACATGCAGGTTGCGCCAGCGCGACAGCGCATAGACCTGCATCTTGTACAAATCTTTGATCGGATTGAAACCGCCGTTCATGTCGCCATAAAGCGTCGCGTAGCCGACCGACATCTCCGACTTGTTGCCTGTCGTCACCACCATCGAGCCAAATTTGTTGGAGATGGCCATGAGGATGGTACCGCGCGCACGGCTCTGCAGGTTCTCTTCGGTAATGCCGCTGTCGGTCCCCTCGAACAGATCGGACAGCGCGGAGCTGAAACCGGCGACCGGTTCCTCGATCGGTACGATGTCGTAGCCGCAGCCCAGCGCCTTGGCGCAGTCGGCGGCGTCCTTCAGCGAATCCTCAGACGTATAGCGATAGGGCAGCATGACCGTGCGCACTCGCTCCTCGCCGATCGCGTCGACCGCAATGGCAGCGCAGATCGCCGAATCGATACCGCCGGACAGGCCGAGGACAACGGACTTGAAACCGTTCTTGTTGACGTAGTCGCGAAAACCCAGCAGGCAGGCGCGATAATCGGCCTCTTCGCCTTCGGGAATATGCACCATCGGACCTTCGACGCAGTGCCAGCCGTCGCTATTCTTCTTCCACGTCGTCACCGCGATCGCGGTCTCGAACTGGCTCATCTGGAAGGCCAGCGACTTGTCGGCATTGAAAGCGAAGCTGGCGCCATCAAAGACAAGTTCATCCTGCCCGCCGACCTGTGCTGCGAAAATCAGCGGCAGGCCGGTCTCGATGACCTGACGTAACGCCACCTGATGGCGGACATCGACCTTGCCGCGATAATAGGGAGAGCCGTTCGGCACCAGCAGAAGCTCTGCGCCGCTTTCCTTCAGCGTCTCGCATATGCCGAGATCGTTCCAGATTTCCTCGCAGATCGGAATACCCAACCGGACGCCGCGGAAATTCACCGGTCCTGAAATCGTGCCCTCGTCGAAGACGCGCTTCTCGTCGAATTCGCCATAGTTCGGCAGATCGACCTTATCCCTCAGGAAGATGATCTTGCCGCCGTCCAACACTGCAACGGAGTTATGGCGCCCGGTTTCGGCCTGCCGGGGAACACCGATGATGACGCCGGGGCCGCCGTCGGCTGTGTCGGCCGCGAGGCTCTCCACCGCCTTCCAGCACGCGCGCAGAAAGGCCGGTTTCAACACCAGGTCTTCCGGCGGATAGCCGGAAATGAACAGCTCGGTGAAGAGAACGACGTGAGCGCCCTCGCGAGCCGCCTCCGCCCGCGCTTCGCGTGCCTTGGCAAGGTTGCCGACGACATCGCCAACCGTCGGATTGAGCTGGGCAACGGCGATGCGGATGGTGTGGGTGATGGGGCTTTGTTCTGTCATGCCATACATTTAGCGATGGTCCCTTCGTTCCGCAACCGCCTTCGGTCGTCATCGCGGTTCAAAGCCGCCGACGCTGAGGGAAGCCGCTTTTGACCGGCGCAATAATACTAAGGAACCCTTGCAATTCATCCCGCGTTCATGACAGAGATGTGACAGTTATATGAAAATCGCATAAAAGTCGGAGAGACCGGTGGTTGCGTCAATACCCAGTACCGCGTCATCGGCAACCAAAGCGAGTATAATCCAGCGGTTCGCCATTGCCAGGCATCGCTCGACAGCGCTCCGCAATATTCTCAGCCTCCTCCTCACATTCCTGCTGGCGCTGCTGATCGTCATCGCGGTCGAATGGGTAGCGCGCGGCTCGCTTGTGGATCTCCCGGACTATTTCATTTCGCCGATCCATCCGGGCTTCACCACCGTCGGCATCCTTATGGTGCTGATGCTGACGCTCGATGCCGCCTTCGGCCGCGCACACCAGTCGATACTGATTGTCGCGCCGCTGGTTCTGATCCCTGCCTTCGTTTCCAGCCAGAAACAGCACTATCTCTCGGATCCGCTTTATCCTTCGGACTTCCTCTTCGCCCGCCAGATCATGGAGCTGATGCCCGTGATGGTGCGCGAACGCCCCTGGAGCGCGCTGGCGCTGGCCTTGGGAATCGTCCTTGCAAGCACTGGCCTCGTCCTGTTCTGGCGCTATGCCTGGCGTCGCGCTGCGCCGCTGTCGCGCAGGGGACGCCTCACCCGCTTGTCGATCTGCCTGCCGCTGTTTGCAATCTTCGTCTCTCAGATGGATCCGACGCAATATTCCTATATCCGCGAGAAGCTGCGCATCATCCCGATCGTATGGGACCAGAAGGAAAACTACAGCTATAACGGCTTCATCATCGCCTTCTCGCTGAACCTGCCGATGGCACATGTCCCGACGCCGGCCGGCTACGGCCAGCAGGCGATAGACGCCATCCCGGCCCGCAACTACGCCTATCTGCCCGGACCGCGCGAAAAGCCCGATGTGATCATGCTGATGAGCGAATCCTTCTGGGACCCGACCCGGCTATCCAAGCTGACCTTCACGCCCGATCCGATGCCGAACATTCGGGCAGCCGAGGCCGGCTATGTCTTTTCACCCGAATTCGGCGGCATGACCGCCAATGTCGAGTTCGAGGCACTGACAGGCTTCTCCAACGCCTTCCTGCCCTATGGCAGCATCCCCTATCAACAATATGTTCGCCGGCCGATGCCCTCGCTCGCAACCTTCTTTCGCGGCGAGGGTTATGCGGCGCGCGCCATCCATCCTTTCAGCGGCTGGTTCTGGAACCGCAACGAGGTCTATCGCGCCTTCGGCTTCGAAGAATTCCGCACTGAAGAAACCATGCCGCCGATGGACAAGCGCGGCTCTTTCGCCTCGGACGATTCCCTGATGAAGGAGATCATGCGCGAGGGCGATGCAATGGACCGGCCGTTCTTCTTCTTCGCGGTTACGCTACAGGGCCATGGTCCCTATGAACCGCATCGCTATGCGACGAACACCGTCGATATCAAGGGGGACCTGAGCGACGCCGATCGCGAAACGCTCGCAACTTACACCCAGGGCGTCCGCGAGGCAGATG
>JAGWJK010000388.1 GCA_028865845.1 Rhizobiaceae bacterium | reverse complement strand
GAGCCGCAGCAATACGTCCTGTTCGCTCATTGTCTCGCGTCCGTATGAGGGATGGAAATGGGGCACGAAACCCGTGCCCCACGCGGTTTCCAGCCGTCACTTGAACGCGGTATCGACCTTGATCGCACCGCTCACGACCTTGGCCTTGGCCTCGTCGACCTTGGTCTTGACCGTCGCCGGCACGATGTCGTCGTTATAGACGAGGCCGACACCGTCATTGGCGAGACCGTAGATTTCCAGCGTGCCGAACTTGGCCTTGCCGGCCTGGATCTCCTTGATGGAATCGTAGATCGAATTGCCGGTGTTCTTCAGCATCGAGGCGAGCACGTTCTTCGGATGCAGGCCGTTCTGATTGGAATCGACGCCAATCGCATATTTGTTGGCGTCGGCAGCGCCCTTGAGAATGCCGAGACCGGCGGGACCCGCCACATTATAGACGACGTTGGCGCCGTTCTCGATGGCGGTCTTGGTGAGGTCATAGGCTTTCTGCGCATCGTTGAAATTGCCGATGAAGATCACCTGGACGTCGATATCAGGAACGACGGTCTTGGCACCCTGCTTGAAGCCGAGGATGAAGTCCTGAATGACAGGCAAGTCCATGCCGGCAACGACCGCGATCTTCGGATCGCCCGACGTCAGCGGAAAGTCCTGCTTGTCGGTCGCCGCCGTTGCGGCGAGGACACCTGCGAGGTAGGAGCCTTCATTCTGCGCGTATTTTACCGAGAGAACATTCGGCGCGGCGAGCTGGTCGTCAAAGAAGACGTATTTCTGGTCGGGATGCTGCGGCGCGACCGCAGCCAGATTGTCATGCATGTTCGGGCCGGTGAAGATGACGCTCCAATCGCCCGAATTCGAAACGGCTTCGAGGTTCTGACGCCAAAGCTGAGGATCGGTGGGCGAGGCCTGCAGCAGGCGCGTCTTGACGCCTTCCTTTTGTGCCCGCGAAAAACCGGTGGCGGCGTTGTCGTTGAAGCCCATGTCGCCGAGATTGTCGCTCATGACATAGACGGCGCTGAATTTATCGGCCGCCATCGTGGAGCTGGTGGCAAGGGCAAGTCCGAAGAAGCCGAGCGAGGCGGTGTGAAGAAGTGTTCTGAGCATGGTCATGATTGAATTCCCCTTTTTTTGATATTGAATTCTCATCGTCTCAGCATCGTGGCGGGGCGACCGACTGGCGCTCGACGAGCGTCACCGGCAGCCTTTTCACCCCGATGGATGTGTCTCCCTCGATGAGGGAAAGCAGCGCGCGAAACCCTTCCCGGCCGAGATCCGGCGTGGGCTGGCGAATGGTCGTCAATGCAGGCGCCAGAAAATCGGCAAACGGCATGTCGTCGAAACCGACGATCGAAACATCCGCCGGCGCGGAAAGTCCCTTTGCCCTGATCGCCTGAATGGCGCCGATGGCGATATAATCGCTGCCGGCGAAGACTGCGGTCGGCCGCTCCTTCAGGGAGAGAAGCTCGCTCATCGCCTGGAAGCCAAATTCGGGGGAATAGTCGCCTTGACGGAGATATTCCGACGGGATGGCGAGCCCCCTCTCCCCCATACCGGCGTGAAAACCGTCCAAGCGCTCCATGGCGCTCATCAGCGTCGCCGGGCCGCCGATATGGGCAATCGCGCGATGGCCTTTCTCGATCAGATGTCGAGTAGCGCAGAGAGCGCCGTCCCTGTTCTCGACGAAAATCTTCGGCACCTCGACGCCCGGAATATCTTCATCGATCAGCACCACGTTGCGGTAGGGGCTGAGCGCGGCGGCGAGCGTACCGTCGTCAGGCTCGTTGGTCATGATGATCAGCCCATCAACCTGCCGATCCTTCAGCCGGCGCAAGGTCGCGACTTCCCGCTCCCTCTTCCCGCCGGTGCTGATCATGAAGACATCGTATCCCCGCAAAGTCGCCTCGGCTTCCACGGCAGCGGCGAGCTCGGCGAAGAACGGATTGGCTATTTCCGAAGTCACGAGACCAATTGCCTCCGAACGGCCGAGGCTCAAGCGCTTCGCCAGCGCGTTCGGTCGGTAGTCGAGCGCCTTGATGGCCGCATCGATCCGCGACGCCGTCTCGGCGGGAAGCTCGATCCGGTTGTTGAGATAGCGCGAGACAGTCGTCGCCGACACGCGCGCTGCAACGGCAACGTCGTGGATATTGCTCATTCAAATTCCCCTATTATCGAGCAGGCTAGACCGTGAAACCGGTTTAGTAAAGCGGTTTCATGAGAAAAATATTGCCCGAAACGAAAGAATGCCGCGTCGCGGAAATTGATGGCTGCAGCCGCGACCCGTTGCCAGAAGCATCGACTGCTGGCAGCATCGATCCGGCAAAATCCATCCCTGATCTGATGACGGCCTTCGGGAAAGCCGAACGGCTCGCAACGCATGAAGGAGATCGAAATGCAGTCCGACGTCGTGGTCATTACTGGAGCCGCCGGCAATCTTGGCAGCGCCGTTGTCAAGGAGTTGGCGGCGCGAGGCGTGCGGCTGGTCTGTCTGGAACGAAACGCCGCAACGCTCGACACGCTCGCAGCCGGTCTCCCGGCGGGGACGGAGGTGTTGAAGCTTCCCGGCGTCGACCTCATGGATTTTGATGCGTGCCGCAACGCGATTGCCGCTGCGGAGGCACGGTTCGGCGCGATTCACGCTCTCGTCAACACGGTCGGCGGCTTTCACATGGGGCCGGTCGGGGAAAGCGGGCTTTCGGAATGGGATTCGCTGATGGCGCTGAATGCCCGTACCGCCTATTCGATCAGCGCGGCAGTGCTGCCGGCCATGCAGAAGGCCGGCTATGGCCGTATCGTCCATGTCGCGGCAGCGCCCGGCTTGAAGGCAGGTGCCCGACAGGCGGCCTATGCGGCATCCAAGGCAGCGGTCATCCGGTTGACGGAAGCGATCGCACTCGAAAACCGAGCCCACAAGATCACGGCAAACTGCATTCTTCCCGGAACGATCGACACGCCGCAGAACCGGGCCGCCATGCCGGACGCCAAACCCGACAGTTTCGTTCCCGCCGGTTCGATCGCCAAACTGATTGCCTATCTCGTCTCTGCCGAGGCCGGCGTCGTCACCGGTGCGGCCATTCACGCAACGGGCTCGTGAGCTAAGCTCGCCCGTGCTTACGGAAAAGAGCGAGTATCGGCGCGGCTCGCGCGGCGCCGTACCCACATGAGACAAGTGGGTTTCGGCGTTTGTTCGTTGTAGGATCGTCGTGGGAGATTCTTCGTATCGGCAGACGTCAGGGCGCAATCCCTGCTTGCGGGGAGCAAGAGCATGCTGCGCTTGAATTCACTTGTCATGTTTCTTTTCGTCGTGGCCGGCGGCGCATCCGACGCGGCAGCCGCCGAGCTTCTGTTCGACGATTTCAGATCGTCCGCGCTCGATCAAAACCACTGGTGCAGCTGTCAGATCGACCAGAAGAATACTCCGGTGACGTTCTCGACCGATCCTTTCGAGAGGAAGGATCGCATTGCCGGGATCACCGTCAACGAGTCCTCGCTTGGCGGGAGAAATTGCCAGCCTGCCTGCCGCCCGCCGCAGGAGGAACTGGCGGAAAAACACGGCTTCGCCTTTGACCTGAACAAGCCGGAATTTTTCGGCATGAGCTTCTTTGCGCGCGTGACGCCGGCTCCGACGTGGCAGCCTGCTCCCGATCAAGCCGATCCCTACTGCACCGATGACGCCTGGACCCGTGCGAAAGCAGCCAATCAGGAGGGCGAATGCATCCAACGCGAGGAGCTTCGCCTGCAGAAGACCTATTGGCGAACCTCCGAAGTCCCGCTGGTCTATTCCTTCCGCTTCCGCATGCCGAAGAAGGTGCTGAACAACGAGGATTCCATCCGCTGGATCACCGCCCAATGGAAACAGGAACCGATCAGCAGCACCTACAAGGACCAATTCCAGGGCTGGTCGCCCAGTCCTTTCCTGGCGCAGCGGTACGACGACGGCATTTTGCACGTCACGGTCCAGGACGATATGTGCCGCTGCCTGATCGCCTCGGCGCCGCTTCCGAATGGAACGAGCCTCGCCTGGAAAAGTGGTGTTCCGCAATATTGCCAATCCATCCGCCCGCAGGACAGCGCCGGCAAGGCATGCACGCCGGAACTGACCGTCGTGTATGGGCGCAGCCCGATCCTGTCGTCACCAGCTGGGAGATGGGTTGATATGAGCTACCGTGTGCAGGCCGGTCGCATCGGTAATGAATTCATCGAAATCCATCAGAACGGCAGGTTCATCGCGCGTGTCACGGGCAAGATCGGCTACGACCCCGATCCGCAGACGCCGCCAACCACCAAATTCAAGATCGGCCAGTATCGCGACTATATCCCCGCGTCCGATACTTTGGATCTCGACTGGATCAGGATCAAAACCACCGGGAAGTGACCGTTCCTCCGCTCAACCGACCTTGCGGTACCTCTAACGGCGTGATCAAAATCCGCCCGCCTTCACCGCGCACAACTGCAGCAGGCTAAAAGAGGATCGCTTCATTGTCCTTGAATGATCATCTCCACTATGCGTCGTTACTCGAAATTTCCGCGTTGATTGCCTCCCGCGATCTCTCGCCGGTCGATATCACTCAACTCATGCTCGATCGCATCGAGGCGGTGAACCCGGCACTGAACGCTTTTCTGTCGGTCACCGGCAAAAGCGCGCTCGAGGAAGCGGACACCGCGAAGAAGGAGATCGAATCCGGGCGATATCGCCTCTGCATGGTGTGCCGATCGCCATCAAGGATCTTTTTCATACCAAGGGCGTGCAATCCACGTTCGGAACACTCGCTTATAGGGATTTCATCGCCGACGAGGATGCGACGATCGTGAAGCGGTTGCGGATGAGCGGCGCCGTCATCCTCGGCCGGCTTCATCTGCATGAAGGCGCCTTTGGCGAGCATCATCCGTCCCTCGGCCGTTGCCTCAATCCGTGGAACAAGGATTATTGGCCGGGCGGCTCCTCTTCCGGTTCTGGAGCAGCGACTGCCGCCGGCCTCTGCTTCGGCAGTCTCGGAACCGATACCGGGGGATCGATCCGCTTTCCTGCCGCTGCCAATGGCGTCACCGGCCTCAAGCCGACGTGGGGACGCACAAGCCGCCACGGTGTCTTTCCGCTGGCGCCGTCGCTCGACACCATCGGCCCGATGACCCGGAGCGCTGCCGATGCGGCCGCGATGTTCGATGCTTTTGCCGGTCCCGACCCGCTCGATCCGACAAGCCTGGCCGCACCCGCACCCAGCTATCTCGGCGCGCTCGACGGTATCCTGGGCGCCCGCGGCTTCAGAATCGGTATCGACGACGCCTATCTCAACGGCGGCGTCGACAGCGAAACGGCTATGGCAATCAGCGGTGCCATAG
>JAGWJK010000387.1 GCA_028865845.1 Rhizobiaceae bacterium | reverse complement strand
TGTCGTTGCGCGACGAGATTCCGGGTGGGCACACCAAGAACCTGTTCGTGAAGGACAAGAAGGATAATTTCTTCCTCCTGACCGTCGAGGAAAATGCGTCCGTCGATCTGAAGACGGTTCACACGCTGATCGGCGCGGCGAGCAAAGTGTCCTTCGGCAAGCCGGAAAAGCTGATGGAGTATCTGGGCGTCATTCCCGGTTCGGTCACCGCTTTCGGCGCAATCAACGACACCGAAAAGAACGTCACCTTCGTCCTCGATGCCGATTTGATGGCCCATGACGTCGTCAACTGCCATCCTTTGTCCAATGATGCGACGACATCCATTGCCAGCGCCGATCTCTTGCGCTTTATGGAAGCGACGGGTCACGCGCCGCTTGTCTTGAAAGTCACGGGCTGACATACGATTTTAGCGTCGAAGCCTGATCCCCGGAAATCGCGAGGCGGTTTTTGGAGGCGATCATGCTCAATCAAACGGCTAGAGTGAGGTGACGTCTCGGCGAGCCGTCATCTCACTCTAGCAAAGGTCCAGAATGCCGTCAGGCGGGAGACACTCATGAGCGGTTCGAACAATCCCTATAACGCTTCCTTCGGCGGCCAGATGTCGGCCTCGGCATCCTACGGCAACAAGCCGGCCGGAACGGCTGCCGCGGCCGGTGAGGCGGGCGCTTTGATCAAGGACACGACGACGGCGAATTTCGCGCGCGACGTCATCGAGGAATCGCGGAACCAGCCGGTGCTGGTAGATTTCTGGGCGCCCTGGTGCGGACCGTGCCGGCAGCTGACGCCGTCGCTCGAAAAGGTCGTCAACGAAGCCGGGGGCCGCGTCAAGCTCGTCAAGATGAACATCGACGACCATCCGGCGATCGCCGGCCAGCTCGGCATCCAGTCGATCCCGGCGGTCATAGCTTTCGTCAACGGCCGTCCGGCCGATGGTTTCATGGGCGCCATTCCCGAAAGCCAGGTTCGCCAGTTCATCGATCGCCTCGGCGGCCCGGAAGGCGGCGCGCCGGATCAGGCAGCCGAGATCGAAGCGGTTCTCGAAGAGGCGACAGGGCTGCTCGCCGGTGGCGACGTCAACGGTGCCGCCGAGCTGTTCGGCGCAGTGCTGCAGGCCGAGCCGGAAAATGCCAAGGCGCTCGCCGGTATTGCGGAATGCATGATCGCCGCCGGGCAGAGCCAGCGTGCCCGCGAAGCCCTGACCGACCTGCCGGAAACGCTCGCCAACGATGCCGGCATCCAGGCGGTGGTCAAGAAGCTCGACCAGATCGACGAGGCCCGCAAACTCGGCGATCCCGTAGCGATCGAGCACGGGCTGGCGATCAACCCGGACAATCACGAACAGCGCATCAAGCTTGCCAAGATCCGCAACGTCGAAGGCAAGCACGAGGAAGCGGCCGAACATCTGCTGACGATCATGCGCCGCGACCGTGCTTTCGACGACGACGGCGCTCGCCGGCAGCTGCTGCAGTTCTTCGAAGTATGGGGTCCGAAGGATCCGGCGACCATCGCAGCACGCCGTAAGCTGTCGTCGATCCTGTTTTCGTAACGCGCAGGCGGCATTCGATAGGCCGACCCGAATCACCATGTTCGGGCCGGTCGCCCGAGGCTTCTTGAGGAAACACCGACTCCGGACCTTCGTCTGGAAATCCTCTTGTGTTTTCGGGCGTGCAAGGCGCATTGTCTTTCGAACGGCACGCTGCATGGAACAACGTCGCCGGGATATCGTTCCGGGTCTTTTGAGATACGCGGCGCCCTGAAGGCGCCTGGCGCTTTGATGTGAGCAGGACGGACATCATGCAAGTTGGTAATGCCAGATATCTGAAGCCGGCCGACCTGCCAGAGTCGGTTGCCATTTTTCCGCTTTCCGGCGCCTTGTTGCTGCCGACCGGACAATTGCCGCTCAACATCTTCGAGCCGCGTTATCTTGCGATGTTCGATGCCGCCATGGCGAGCAACCGGCTGATCGGCGTCGTGCAGCCGGCCCTGGGCGAATCTCCCGAGACGACGAACCTGGCACATGTCGGCTGCCTCGGCCGCGTCACCTCCTTTGCCGAGACTGGCGACGGCCGCTATATCACCTCTCTCACCGGCATCTGCCGTTTTCGTCTGATCGACGAGGTTGCCGGTCATCAACCCTATCGCACCTTCCGGATCGCACCATTCATCTCGGACCTGAAGTCACGCGACGAAGAGGATACGGTCGATCGCGCGGCGTTGCTGTCGGCCTTCCGCGCCTATCTCGACGCCAACAAGCTGGAGGCGGATTGGGAGAGCGTCGAGCGCGCCAGCAACATGACGCTGGTGAATTCTCTGGCGATGATGGCGCCATTCGATCCCGCCGAAAAGCAGGCGTTGCTGGAAGCGCCGGATCTGAAGACACGGGCGGAAACCTTCATCGCCATCATCGAAATCGTGCTCGCCCGCTTCGGCGACACCGATTCCGTCCTGCAATAGGCGTCAGCCATGGATGTCACCGTCAGCAAGGTCGATCCCAAGCTTCTCGATTTGCTCGTCTGTCCCCTCACCAAGGGCAGGTTGAGCTTCGATCGCGACAGGAACGAGCTGGTCTCCGAAAAAGCGCGGCTCGCCTATCCGATCCGCGACGGCATCCCGATCATGCTGATCTCGGAAGCGCGTCGGATCGAGGATTAGGCTGTGGTGGCAAGTCCTTCTCCCCAGCGGGGAGAAAGTGGCCGCCCTTTGACAAACTCAGGAGGTTGGATAAGGGATATCTCCTCTCGATCCGCCGAAGTCGCCTAAGCTCACAATATTCGGGACTTCGTCCCGTCCCCCTCATCCGCCCTGTCGGGCACCTTCTCGCCGAGGGGAGAAGGGTTTTTCCTAGAACCCCACTCAGATTGCCTCGCCGGCCAAGAGCCGCGGATTGTCCTTGGCTGACGTGCCGGCGGCCTGGCCGATGAAGAAGCTCTTGAGGCTCGGCAGGCGATCGACGACGCCGAGGCCGAAGTCGCGGGCGATGCGCAGCGGCATGATATCGTTGGAAAACAGCCGGTTCAGCACATCCGTCGTCACCCCCATGCGGAAGGTGTCGAAGCGCCGCCAGGTCTGGTAGCGCTCGAGGATGTTGATCGAGCCGATATCCAGCCCGAGGCGGTCGGCTTCGACCACGGTTTCGGCAAGTGCCGCCACATCCTTGAAGCCGAGATTGAGGCCTTGGCCGGATATCGGGTGGATGCCGTGAGCGGCGTCGCCGGCAAGCGCGAAGCGCGGCGCTACAAAGGCGCGGGCGAGCGTCAGGCCGAGCGGAAAGGCGCGGCGGTCTCCGACAGCGCGGATGGCACCAAGCTTGTGGCCGAAACGGCGCTCGAGCTCCTCGTCGAATAGCAGATCGTCGGTGGAGACCAGGCGGTCGGCGTCGGCGGTACGCTCCGTCCAGACCAGCGACGAGCGATTGTTCTTCAGGGGCAGGATAGCGAAGGGGCCGGAGGGCAGGAAGTGTTCCTCGGCGCAACCATTATGCGGGCGTTCGTGTTCGACGGTGGTGACGATGCCAGACTGGCCATAATTCCAGCTGACCGTCTTGATGCCTGCCATGTCGCGCAGCTTGGAGCGCACGCCGTCGCAGGCGATAAGCAGCCGTGTTTCCAGGCTGCTTCCATCCGAGAGGTTGAGCTTGACGCCCGCATCGTCGGTCTTGAAATCGGTCGCGCTGACGCCGTGGCGGATCGGGATGCCCAGACGCTCGCAGGCATTGCGGAGAGCTGCGACCATCGCGACGTTCGGCACCATGTGGGCGAAGGGTTGGCCTTCACCCGTTTCGGTCTTGCCGACCTCGCCGTCGAAGGTGAGGAAGACCGGGCGGACGGGGTCGCTCGTGCGCGAATCGGTGACGATCATCCGGGTTATCGGCTCGGCCTCGGGTTTGATCTCGTCCCAGACGCCAAAGACATCGAGCATCTTCGCGGCGGCGGCGATGATCGCCGACGCGCGCTGATCCTTCTTCCAGACATGTTCCGGGGCTGCTTCGACGACCATGACGTCGAGATGGGGCGCGGCCTGCTTGACCGCGACCGCAGCGGCAAGACCCACATAACCGCCACCCACTACCAGCATGTCCAACATCGCGCTTCCCCGTGTCCTGCCATCATTTCCTGTTCTATATAGATCATCCCATTCCCGGTTCCTACCATCGGAGTTCATTCAAAATGTCGCGTGAGAACGAGAAACCCACCGCCATGGAAGTCACGCTCGCGACGCTCGATCTGGAAACGATCGAGATGAACCTGTTTCGCGGCAACAGTCCTCAGGTCGGCTGGCAGCGCGTTTTCGGCGGACAGGTCATCGGCCAGGCACTGATGGCGGCGCAAAGGACCGTCGACGGCGGTCGGTTCGTGCACTCGCTGCATGCCTATTTCATGCTGCCGGGCGATCCTTCGATCCCGATCCTCTATCAGGTCGACCGGCTGCGGGATGGTTCGAGCTTCAACACCCGGCGGGTGCTTGCGGTTCAGCACGGCAAGGCGATCTTCGCGCTGACGGCATCCTTCCAGGTCGATGAGCCCGGCTTCGATCACCAGGGTGACATGCCCGACGTGCCGATGCCAGAGGATCTGATGGACGAGGAGCAGGTCAAGGCGCGCTATATCGCGCATGCGCCGGAGAACGTCCGTCGCTACTGGGAGAGGAAGCGGGCGATCGAAATCCGCCCGGTGTCCATCGAAGATTACTTCTCGCGCAGGGCGCCAAGCCAGCGGCAGAATATCTGGGTCCGCCTGACGGGTCCCGTTCCCGACGACCGGCTCTACCAGAATTCCGTGCTGGCCTATCTCTCAGACATGACGCTGCTCGACGCGGCGCTGCACGCCCACGGCACCTCGGTCTTCGACCAGGATCTGCAGGTCGCAAGTCTCGACCATGCCATGTGGTTTCACCGTCCATTCAAGCTCGACGACTGGCTGCTTTACAGCCAGGACAGCCCCAGCGCTTCAGGTGCGCGGGGCATGGCGCGCGGTAGTCTCTTTACGAGATCTGGTGTCCTGATTGCGTCGGTGGCGCAGGAGGGGTTGATTCGTAAAAAGGCAAATGCCTAGAAATTCATCAAATTTATAAAAATGCACTTTATTTGTGCTCATTGAGCGGCTGGAATTGCCGCTTTATTAGGTGCTTGAAGTAATCCCGTTAAAATTCAATTAGTTATAAATGTGTCACGAATCTGGCACGCCCCTTGAATGTGTATCCCCGGTCGCTGCTGAAATACTCGTCAGCGGCAAGGAGAGTCGGCTCCGTGCCGAGGGTAAACAAAGGATGGGAAACCAGATGAAAATTGTGATGGCCATTATCAAGCCGTTCAAGCTCGATGAGGTCCGTGAGGCCCTCAC
>JAGWJK010000386.1 GCA_028865845.1 Rhizobiaceae bacterium | reverse complement strand
CTGTAATCAACGCTCTCTTCGCCAATTTTCTCTCCTTTTCGATGCAAACCCAGCGAAACTAAAGAAGTAAACCTCTTACACTTGGCGGGCGTCTCCTCGGCTAAGTCGGCCCCATTTAGCCTTTCTGATATCCGAAGACAACGACCAAAGCCATTTTTCCATAACTGTCGCGTCGGCAACTGCTGAAACAAGGTCCTTCTCGCTGAAAATTCGGCGCAAATATGGCCTTAATAGAACGATAGTAAAGTGGCGGAAAGCAATGATCAAAACATGATCCACGCCAAGGATCAATCAAAGAACAATCATGGCTAATGGGAATTTGATCGTCGATCAAATCGAAAATCTTTAATTTTAATAATGATATTCCTCGAGACAGATGGCTGTCCGCAGACATCACACCGACGCTCTCGTCGTTGGTCGACCGGAGCGTCGATGGGCTACCGTTAAGGCAATCCTCGATCCCGAAAAAATGACAAGGAGCGCGATGAGAATTCCGCGAATTCAATCGATACGACATTACTCCCCTCTCAAACTCCATTGGGGACGGCAAGTTCCTTTCCAACTATCTTTTGCAAATCGATTGCAATCTTCACGGAAATTTAGGGACTTGCGGAACACATATGGAACATATAGTGTCCGTTCTGGATTTGTTTCGCCGATCTCTCTTGATTCTGGGGTTCCAACACGATGTTGACGCGCAAGCAGCAGGAACTGCTTCTGTTCATTCACGAGCGGATGAAGGAATCCGGCGTTCCGCCATCCTTCGATGAAATGAAGGATGCATTGGACCTTGCCTCCAAGTCCGGCATTCACCGGTTGATCACCGCCTTGGAGGAACGTGGTTTCATTCGGCGGCTTCCGAACAGGGCGCGCGCGCTTGAAGTGATAAAGTTGCCGGAAGCCTATAGCCCCAGCCTGCAGCCGCGGCGTGGTTTTTCGCCGAGCGTTATCGAGGGGAGCCTTGGCAAGCCGCAGCTGGTGCCGCCGCCCGCTCCTTTGAAGCCTGTCAACGACGACAATAACAGCGCGGTCTCGGTGCCGGTCATGGGCCGCATCGCCGCCGGCGTGCCGATCTCGGCGATACAGAACAATACCCATGACATCACTGTCCCCGCCGACATGCTCGGTTCGGGCGAGCATTATGCGCTGGAGGTCAAGGGTGACTCGATGATCGATGCGGGGATTTTCGATGGCGATACCGTCATCATCCGCAATTCGACGACGGCCAATCCCGGCGATATCGTCGTTGCCCTCGTCGACGACGAAGAGGCGACGCTGAAGCGCTTCCGCCGCAAGGGCGCTTCGATCGCGCTCGAGGCCGCAAACCCGGCTTATGAGACGCGTATCTTCGGACCGGATCGCGTGAAGGTGCAGGGAAAGCTCGTCGGCCTCATTCGTCGTTATCACTAGCACCTTCGACCGGATCGGTATCCGAAGCTGGCGCGGGGTCGTTTGTGGAAGCTGTTGGTCTGACCGGTTCTGCGAAAGTGCCCGTTCGCCAATCATAGGCGCGATGCCGATTCCAAGCACGTGTCAGGTCCTGAAATGCCGCGGCAATGACAGGTTTGTCGGAGCTGATATCCATTTCGATGGACCCGGTGTGGCGTAGAGTTGCGCCGGTGAAAAGCATCGCTCCAGAGCGGCAGCGATCGAGGCGCAGCCGGACGGAGGTCACCACGATGTTGGCAGTATCGCACGCCGGCGGCAGGTAAGCGGCATCGTCGATGACGACAAGAATGTCACCGTCATCGAGCATCGCCACACACCATGCCCGCTTCTGGCAAGCAAAACCGCCCTGTCCTGCGCTGTCGAGCGCATTGTCCATTGCCTCCTTGACGGCGGCCTGTTCAGCCGGTGTCAGGCGGCGGTGGCGGTCGGATTTGCTGATCTTCGGCAGGGTGGCGTCAACTGGCAAGATTGTCGGCGGCTGCTGATCATTGGTGAGTGCAAGCGCCTTCTGCCATTGTTCAAAGATGAAATCGGGAGGCTTTTCGCGATTGGTAGTGATGGTGCCGTCCCGAAGCAGTGCCACCAGGCTACCATCCTCGGAAATCAACAAGTCCGGTTTCTTAACTCCGGGGCTCAGCGCGACGACGGCGACCGATGCGAGGATCAATAGGGCGCCGACATGGCGCAAGCGAGTGCGGAGCAGCGTCATCAGCAGGAAGCCGGCAATGAACGTCGGGAACAGCCAAACAGGCAATCTGCCGAAGGGGATATTGCCTCCCCAGGCGGCGACCGATTTGGCGATGACGGTGACGACGTCGAGCCCGGCCCCTGTGATCTTCCAGAAGAATGCGTCGAGACCGAAGGGCATCAGCATGGTCGCGACCATGCCGAACGGCATGACGACGAATGAGACCACCGGCATGGCCGCCAGATTGGCGACAAGGCCGTAGGTTGCCAACCGGTGGAAGTGCTCGATCGAGAATATGGCCGTCGACGCGCCGCCGATGAAGGAGGTCGACAGGATGCCACTGAAGAAACGCCAGATCACCAGCATCGGCTTCATTGCCGGCAGCCTGACCAGGAAATTGTCGCGATGTTTTCGCCGCGTCCACAGCGAATAGCCGGAGACAAGTGCCAAAGTTGCCGCATAGGACATCTGGAAACTTGGTCCCAGCGCCTGCGATGGCGACAGGACGAGAATGATGATCGCCGACAGCGCCACATTGCGCAAACTGAGCGATGGACGATCGAACAGCACGGCGATCAGCATGATCGCCATCATGATGAAAGCGCGCTCGGCTGAAACGCCAAAACCGGAAATCATGTAATAGGCGGTCACGGTTACGAGCGCGCCGAAGGCTGCGATCTTCTTTGTCGGCCACGCCTGGGCTGCGCCGAAGAACAGGCTGAGGGCGTATCGCAGGCCGACATAGAAGATGCCGGCGGAAAGTGCCATGTTGAGGCCGGAAATGGCGACGATATGGGCGAGCCCCGAGGTGCGCAGAGCTTCCGTGGTTTCGTCCGAGATCGCCCGTCTCTCATCGGTGACAAGCGAGGCCGCAAAGGCTCCGGTATCGCCCGGCAGCAGCGAACGAATGCGGTCGCCTATACTGCTGCGGAGCGCCGCGAGCCAGAGGTCTGCACGTTCGAGGAAAGCGCCCTGGGCGAGTTCGGCTGCAGGAGACACCAATGTCGGCGTCCGGTAGGCAAAGCCGTTGGCGCCGATGCCATCGAAATAAGAACCGAATGCGAAATCGTGGAGCCCTGGCAAAGCAGGGCCTGCGGGCGGCGTCAGCCGTACGCGCCCCTGGATCCGATCGCCGAGATCGAAGGGCTTGGGCTGCTTGCGCACGAAAATCGTAACCTCGTCGGGTGCGCGCCGGATCGTCGGCTTCTCCGTCGCCTCCAGTGCGACTTCGTAGCGCCATCGTCCCTTGTCGTCGGCTTCGCGCCGCTCGACCCGCCCGGTTATGGTTGTCGTCACGGCCGAGTCCAACATGATAGTCGACGCGCGCCATGTTTCGCATTGTGCCAGGCCCATGCCGGCGCAGAGGAGCATGCCGGCATAGAGGAGGTGGCGCAGCACGGGACCGGCCTCCCGCTTCCGGAAAAAGCAGACCGAAAAGATCAAGAGACCGGCCAGTATGGCCTGCGGCGGCGGATCGGCCCCAACGGTGAACCAGACGATGGCGCCGCAGCCAAGGTAAACCGGCGCGAAAAGAATCGCCCGTCCATGTTCAGCTTCTTCCCCAACCAGGCGGGTAAGCTCGAGTCGGGCTGTGGCGGCGAGACGGCGAACGCGATGGGTGAGCTTCGTTTGGTCCTGCGTGCGCTCCGCCTGCGTCACTTTGGCACGAGTGACAACGGCGATCTGATGGCGGCCACGCTCGGCAACCGCAACAACATCTTGCCGATCCGGTGCCTCTAAATCAGGCATTTGCTCCCGCGCACACGCAAAACTACGTCCCTGGGTAGATTTTTGCCGGCAGCACGAGATGATTTCAACCAAAATCGGTCGAATCGTTAATTATCGTTCACAAACGAAGCTCAACGATGCGCAAATGCCTGAGATCGCTTTATTGCATTGCCCAAAATTTGATATCGCAATGCACAAATCGGCGTAACGATAACTTGGCATTAGGCTCTGGATCATATAGCTAATCGATAGTCGCTTAACCTTTTGGCGCTTTTTATGGCGTCAATCCCGCCAAATCTTGGAGGATCAGCATGACGGAACAAAGCGCGAAACTAACTTGGGGTGAAAAGACGGTGGACCTGCCGGTCAAGTCCGGAACCATCGGCCCGAGTGTCATTGATATTGGTGCCCTTTATAAGAACACCTCCACTTTCACCTACGATCCCGGCTTCACGTCCACCGCGTCGTGCGAGTCCAAGATCACCTATATTGATGGCGACGAAGGTATCCTGCTCCACCGCGGCTATCCGATCGAACAGCTGGCAGAACACGGCGATTTCCTCGAAGTCTGCTACCTCCTGCTTTACGGCGAACTGCCGACCGCAGCTCAGAAGAAGGACTTCGATCATCGCGTCGTGCACCACACGATGGTACATGAGCAGATGTCGCGCTTCTTCACCGGCTTCCGTCGCGATGCGCATCCGATGGCCGTCATGTGCGGCTGCGTCGGCGCTCTCTCGGCCTTCTATCACGACTCGACCGATATCACCGATCCGCACCAGCGCATGGTCGCCAGCCTGCGCATGATCGCCAAGATGCCGACCCTCGCGGCAATGGCCTACAAGTACCACATCGGCCAGCCCTTCGTTTACCCGAAGAACGACCTCGACTACGCGTCGAACTTCCTGCGCATGTGCTTCGCCGTGCCCTGTGAGGAATATGTGATCAATCCGGTGCTTGCCCGCGCCATGGATCGCATCTTCATCCTGCACGCCGATCACGAGCAGAACGCTTCGACCTCGACCGTCCGCCTCGCCGGCTCGTCGGGCGCCAATCCGTTTGCCTGCATCGCTGCCGGCATTGCCTGCCTCTGGGGGCCTGCTCACGGCGGCGCCAACGAAGCTGCGCTCAACATGCTGACGGAAATCGGCTCGGTCGACCGCATCCCGGAATACATTGCCCGCGCCAAGGACAAGAACGACCCGTTCCGTTTGATGGGCTTCGGTCATCGTGTTTACAAGAACTACGATCCGCGCGCCAAGATCATGCAGAAGACGGCACACGAAGTTCTCGGCGAGCTCGGCATCAAGGACGATCCGTTGCTCGACATCGCGATCGAGCTGGAACATATCGCGCTGACCGATGAATATTTCATCGAGAAGAAGCTGTATCCGAATGTCGACTTCTACTCTGGCATCACGCTGAAGGCGCTCGGATTCCCCACGACCATGTTCACCGTGCTGTTCGCGCTTGCCCGCACCGTCGGCTGGATCGCC